>NZ_JYDG01000066.1:0-42301 GCF_003263545.1 Rahnella sp. AN3-3W3 | reverse complement strand
AAATCTGCTTAAGCTCCGGGAGCAAAAAATTATTTAAACTGTGCCTGATTAAAAATCAGCGAGCCGTCGGCCAGCATATAGACGCCGGAAAGGTCTTTGCTTTTGCCGACCAGATTGTCCGGTACGCCGAGATAGGCCACCGGTGCATCCGCCCACAACAATTTCTGGGCATCGGCATACGCCGCTTTGCGTTTTTCGACGTCAGCGGTTTGCAGACCGGCGGTGATCGCCGCATCCACCTGTTTGTTGCTGTAATAAGAGACGTTATACGCCGACGGGATCCAAGATTCGGTGGCAAACAGCGGACGCAACGCCCAGTCTGCATCGCCGGTCGAGGCCGACCAGGCGCCGTAATACATTTCTACTTTCGCCTCTGCCGGTTTCGGTGTGCTCCAAAGACGCTGCGTCAGCGTACCGGAATCCATCGGCACCAGTTTCACCCGCACGCCAATCAGGGAAAGCTGTTGTTTCAGGAACTGCGCGCTGCGGATACGGTCGGTCTTGTTCGAGCTCCACATTTCAACGTCAAAGCCCTTTTCATATCCGGCTTCTTTCATCAGCGCTTTGGCTTTGGCAATGTTATAGCTGTAATCCGGCGTGGTTTGTTTCTGATAGAACTGGACATTTTTCGGCAGCGGCGAAGTGGACGGCGATCCCAGACCGGCGAAACCGACTTTCAGCCACAGATTGCGGTCGATGGCGTAGTTAATCGCCTGACGGACGCGCACATCCGAGAACTCTTTTTTCTGCGTATTAAAGGCGATGTAATACAGATAGATGCCCGGATCCTGCGCGATATCCAGCTTCGGATCGCTTTTCACCGTATCCACCAGATCGGACGGCAACGGATAGACCGCGTCCACGCCGCCGGATTTCAGTTTTGCCACCTGTGTGGAATCTTCCGGCGTCGGATACAGCGTGACGGAATCCACTTTCGGCCAGCCTTTCTGCCAGTAGTTGTCGTATTTCACCAGCTTGACGTCTTTACCCTGCTGCCATTCCACAAACTTGAACGGGCCGGTGCCGACCGGATGCACACTCAGATCCTGCTCATTCGGATATTGTTTCAGGGATGCCGGGCTGTGCATGACCGCAGAAGGATGCGCGAGGGTGTTGATCATCGCGCCGAACGGTTTGTTGAGGGTGATTTTCACCTGGTACGGGCTGACGGCTTCGACGGATTTAATCATGCTGAACAGCGAGTTACGTTTCAGGTGACTGGCCGGATTAGCCAGACGATCTAGGTTAGCTTTTACCGCGTCGGCGTTGAAGGGCGTACCGTCCTGGAAGGTCACGTCGTGGCGCAGATTGATGATAAATTCGGTGGCATCGCTGTTACTGGTGTAATCGGTCGCCAGCACCGGCACGACGGCCATCTTGCTGTCGAACTGGAACAGGCGTTCAAAGATGCCGCTCTGAATGGAATAACTCAGCGTATCGGTGGTGTCGTGCGGGTCGAAACCAGTCACGTCCGCATACATGGAAATACGCAAATCTTTGGCCTGAGCGGACGCCGCAAAGCAAAGCGCCAGTCCGGCGGCAAGCAGGCTCTTACGCAGTAAAGTCGAATGCATGGTGTTCTCCTGTGTGTCCCAAAAAAGAAAGTTGAGTTATCCCTGTGCGACCCAGTGATGTTCACTGACGCGGGAATATTTGAGTTTTTCTATCTGTACACCCGCCGGATGCACCGGCGATTTCACTTCCACATCATCGAACTGACGCAACGCACGCTGCGTCGGATCCGCCACCGGCACCGAACTGAGCAGGCGTCGGGTATAGGAATGTTGAGGATTACTAAACACCGCATCGCGGGGACCAATCTCCACAATCTGTCCGCTGTACATCACCGCTACGCGGTTGGCGATACGCTCCACGACGGCCATGTCGTGCGAAATAAACAACCACGCCACGCCGGTATCGCGCTGTAAATCCATCATCAGGTTGACTACCTGCGCCTGAATCGACACATCCAGCGCCGACACCGCTTCGTCAGCAATAATCACCTGCGGCTGCAACGCCATCGCGCGGGCAATGGCGATACGCTGACGCTGTCCGCCGGAGAATTCGTGCGGATAACGCCGCGCATGGGAAGGTTCAAGACCGACGCTTTTCAGCAACTGATTCACTACAGGCGTGGCATCAGCCAGTGACTTTTTCAGGCCGTGCAGTAACAAGGGTTCGGCAATGGAAAAGCCGACGGTCAGACGCGGATTGAGTGAAGCGTAGGGATCCTGAAACACCATCTGGATCTGACGGCGCACCGCCTGAAACGGCGTGTCGCGCATCAGGGTAATTTCTTTGCCTTCGAGATGAATGCTTTCGGATTCACTGCCGACCAGCCGTAAGATTGCGCGGCCTGTGGTGGATTTCCCGCAGCCACTCTCGCCCACCAGCGCCAGCGTTTCGCCCGGCCAGATGGAGAAATCAATTTGCTCAACGGCATGGACTTCTTTGGTCACGCGTGACAATACGCCGGAACGGATCGGATAGCAGACGCGCAACCCGCACACGTCGAGCAGCGGTGGCGCAGCATAATCAGCGGTTTTCTGGTCGTCTTCCGCTGGCGGAATGTGAGGCAGATCACCTGCAACCGATTGCTTTTCGGGCGAAATATTTTGACCGGTTTTGGCGGCTAACAGCGGGAAGCGACGCGGCCATTTCAGCCCCTGCATATCACCCAGTTTCGGTACGGCGGCCAGCAATGCGCGGGTATACGGATGCTGGGCGTTGGCGAAAATCTCGGTCACGCTGCCCTGCTCCACGACTTTGCCCTGATACATCACCACCACACGATCGGCGATTTCCGCCACCACGCCCATGTCATGCGTAATGAACAGAACCGACATCTCGGTGCCCTGTTGCAGGTCGCGCAGAATTTGCAGAATGCGCGCCTGCACCGTGACATCCAGCGCGGTTGTTGGTTCGTCGGCAATCAGCAATGCCGGATCACAGGCCAGCGCCTGCGCAATCATCACCCGCTGACGCATACCGCCGGAAAGTTCGTGCGGATAACATCTGAGGATGCGTTCGACGTCAGGAATGCGAACCTGTTTCAGCAATTCACGGGCTTTATTCAGCGCCGTGGCTTTACTGGCGATGCCATGATCCAGCAGCCCTTCGGTCAGCTGATCGCCAACGCGCAGCACCGGATTGAGCGAGGTCATCGGCTCCTGAAAGATCATCGACATTTCCTGACCGCGCAGCTTCCGGCGTGATTCTGCGGACATCGACGTCAGCGCATGACGCGTGCCGTTACGGCCAAAAAATTCGATACTGCCCGCGTCAATGTGCGCCGAATCCGGCAGCAGCCCCATGACGCTCAGTGAGGTGACGGACTTACCAGATCCGCTTTCGCCGACCACCGCCACCACTTCACCTTTATTCACCGAGAAGGAAACGCCTTTCAGCGCCTGCGTTTTGCCTTGCCGGCCGGAAAACGTCACCGACAAATCGTTAATCTGCAAAATGGGCACTGTCATCAATAAACGCCTCCTTTATAGGCTGAACTGTTAAAGCCAGACTTCACCGTTTTCATAACGCAATGCCGGTTCGGCATCCTGCGACAGCCAGATTGGCCCGTCGAGATCGACACGTTCCGCCTGCACCGCCACCGGCAGCGCGGCTTCCATGGCGATGGAAGAACCGAGCATGCAACCGACCATAATCCGCAAACCGAACTGCCGCGCCACGCCGGTCATCGCCAGCGCTTCTGTCAGGCCACCGCATTTGTCGAGCTTGATGTTGATCATCTCGTAGCGGTCGCGCAGCCCTTCAATATCGGCACGCTCATGACAGCTTTCATCGGCGCAGACAGGAATGGGATGCAAACAACGCACCAGATCGTGGTCATTACCGGCAGGAAGTGGCTGTTCGATCATCGCCACGTTCAATTCATGCAGCGCCTCAAACACACTGCCTAGATCTAAACCCGACCAGGCCTCATTCGCGTCTACCACCAGCGTGGCGTGTGGCGCAGCGGCGCGGATTGCCGCCACTTTCTCTATTATCTGCTCGCGGTCGAGTTTGATTTTCAGCAACTGCGCGCCACCGGCAACGGCCACTTCTGCCGCTTTCGCCATATTTCCCAGTGAATCCAGGCTCAGTGTTTCCGCGGTAATCACGGAAACAGGCTTCGGCATATCAAGCAGTTGCCACAGGTCTTTGCCCTGTTTTGCCGCATCAAGACGCCACATTGCACAATCGAGGGCATTACGCGCCGATCCCATTGGCAACGCCTGCTGTAATGCGTCGCGGCTCAGCCCCTGTTCCACCTGCGGGCGGATAAGCTCAAGTTGTTCGCACACGCTTTGTGGCGATTCCTGATAACGGGCGGTCGGCGTGCATTCTCCGACGGCGGTAAATTCGCCGTCGGTCAGGGAAACGCGCACCACCGTGACAGCGGTGCGTGTACCACGGGAAATCGCAAACGGCTTTGCCAGCGGCAGTTCGACGGACTGGAAAGTCATCTGAGTCATCAGCCGTTGTCCTTAATCCATTGCGCGATATTTTTGATGCCAAAACGCACCGGGTCAGTGGCAGGCACGCCGAATTCTTCGCTGATTTCAGCCAGCGCGATTTTCGCTTCTTCTTCGCTGACAGCCGACGTATTCAGCGAGAAACCGGCGATTTTGACATCCGGGCTGGTGAGGCTGGCAGCCGCCAGATTGGTATCAAGGCACTGACGCAGCGTTGGCATAAACTGGTGTGGCAGATGGCGCATATGCTGGCGACCAAGCTCATGACACATCACCAATAAATGCGCCTGCGCGCCGTGGATAAGCCCCATGCTGACACCGGCAAAAGACGGGTGATACAGCGAGCCCTGACCTTCGATGATGTCCCAGTGATCGTCGTCATTGGCCGGAGACAGCGCTTCAACCGCGCCGGAAATAAAATCGGCAATCACTGCATCAATCGCAATGCCCGCCCCCGCCACCAGCACACCGGTCTGGCCGGTTGCGCGGAAATCGGCTTTTAAATCCAGTTCACGCATGGCCGCTTCCAGCGCCAGCGAGGTGTACATTTTGCCGACCGAACAATCGGTACCGACGGTGAGAATACGTTTACCGCTGCGTTTTTTGCCGGTGCCGGTATCGAGTTCCGGTTGCATGTGACGCACGTCAAACAGCGCTACATGATGCTCTTTAGCCAGTTCAACCAGCTCAGGAATGTCGTTCAGCCCCTGATGCAGGCCGTTGGCGACGTTAAGCCCGGCGCGGATCGCCGCTTTGATCGAATCCAGCCAGTGTGTCGGTAATTTACCGCCGGAGTTCGCGGTGCCCAGCACCATGGTTTTCGCGCCCTGCGCTTTGGCCGTTTCGATGTCGAGTTCGGGCAATCCCAGTGACACAGAATCCGTCGCCAGACGAATTTGCCCGACGCAGGCTTCAGGACGCCAGACGTGAATGCCACGCGCGGTTTTCGCGGCCAGCGGATCCATCACATCACCAAGGAATAAAAGATACGGCTTTGGAATTTGCTGCATGTCAGTTTCTCCGGGATTCTTTTTTTAATGGGTTTTAATAAGACCCGGTCAATATTCCACGGGAGAAAGCAGCTGACGAATACTTGTTTGGCCTTGGGGTATAACCTGCGGCTATAGGTTTAGCTGCATGAATTTATTATGGTTATTTGAAAATGAGGAACGCGGTCAGGGAGGGAGAAATGACAGGCACAAAAAAAGGCAGAGCCAATGAAACTCTGCCTTTGCGATTACCTTTTTCAGACACAGAATGGGGTAATAATTTAGTTCACTAAGTTAGAAGCGGTAAGTCAGTGCTACAGCAACGATGTCATCAGAGCTTACGCCCAGTTTGTTGTTGTCATCGATCTGGTTGATCATGTAGTCAACATAGGTGTACATGTTTTTGTTGAAGTAGTAAGTCGCCCCGATTTCGAAGTATTTAACCAGATCAGCGTCGCCAACGCCTTCAACATCTTTCGCTTTGGACTGTACGTAACCGATTGACGGACGCAGACCGTTTTCGAACTGGTACTGTGCCACTAACTCATAACCCTGAGTTTTGTTCGCGTAGCCGCCTGGGATTGGTGCCAGGTTACGGGTTTCGTTATACATCGCAGACAGATAAATCTGGTTAGCATCGTATTTCAGAGCCGTTGCCCATGCAGACGCTTTATCACCGCCGCCGATAGCGGAGTCACTTTGTGCGTTAGTACGGTCAGATGAAGAACCTGCGATAACAGCACCGATGCCGGAACCTGCGATATCTTCATAATCGATGGATGCGCCGTAACCGTCGCCGTTAGCTTTAGTAGATGCACGACCGTCGCCTTCGTTTTTACCCTGGTATTGCAGGGCAATGTTCAGGCCAGTGACCAGACCGAAGAAGTCCTGGTTACGGTAAGTGGCCAGGCCGCCTGAACGACCTACCATGTAGTTATCGGAGTTAGCGGTATCACCACCAAACTCTGGCAGCATATCGGTGAAGCCCAGTGCGTCGTAAACCACACCGTAGTTACGGCCGTAGTCGAAAGAACCGAAATCTTTCACTTTCAGGCCAGCAAAGCCCAGACGGGTTTTGTTACCCAGGTCGCCCTGAGATTCTGCATGGTTAGCCTGAATGTTATATTCCCACTGGCCATAACCGGTCAGTGTGTCGTTAATTTGAGTTTCGCCTTTAAAGCCCAGACGCGCATAAGTCATGTCGCCGTCAGAACTTTTGTCATCGGAGAAATAATGCTTAGCGGTTACGCGACCGTAGAGGTCCAGTTTGTTACCGTCTTTATTATAAATCTCAGCTGCATTCGCGGTAGAACCCACTGCAATTAAAGAGACCGCTAAGGCCAACACACTGCGCTTCATCATTATTTAAGTTTCCTTGATTTTTTTATAAAGGATTTCTCATGCCCGTTCTTTTATAGGACTGAAATATCGGGCTGTGAGTATTTGTACATGTTTTAAAATACGTCTGTCTGTAAAACGATTTGAACCTTAACACTGAGCACGAAAAGTTAAAATGGAAAAGTTCGCCTCGATAAGTCTTTTTTGAGTAAAGAGTTGTAACACAATATTTCTATCATAAGGCGCTAAGCCCCTGATTATATGCGGTTTTCGCATAACAATTTGCACCATCACAGTGCATTGCACCATTAATGTGCAAGTAGTTTGTAAATTTGTAAAGTAGTTGCAAGCGGGATCACCTTTATCCAAAGGTTTTTTTCTGTTAACAATCGTTAAGGAATTAGTGCTATCTGAAAAGGCGTTGCATTTAAATAGTGCATAGCATGGTAATCATTTTGATGTGAACTTCATTATCTAATTAATAGAAAAAGCAGCCATAAGATTTTTGTACTACGCAATTTTTTGCCGATTAGGATTTTTAATAAGGATGCTGAACAAAATAAAGCCAAAATCAGAGAGGCAATAATTACCTGAGTGATTAAATTGAACGAAGTTGAATATTTCCCGTTGCCCATATTGGGTTATTTTTATTCAAAACGGGCTTTTGTTTACAACGGGCATATTAAAAGAAAGAGCATATCTCAGGCGGATCAGGAAATTTTCGGGGAACATTTTGCTGTTGAGTGGCGAGAAATCCGTAAGACGGCCCTCCCCGTTACCAGGGAGGACGCTGAAGATTAGCGGAACTGCGCGGCGTGAAGTTGTGCGTAACGACCCTGTTGAGCAAGCAGAGACTCATGCGTGCCCTGCTCAATAATACCTTCTTTATCGACCACAATAATGCGGTCGGCATTCTGAATAGTTGCCAGACGATGAGCAATCACCAGCGTGGTGCGGCCTTCAGAAAGTTCCGCCAGTGACTGCTGGATGGCCTGTTCGGTCGCCGTATCCAGTGCGGACGTCGCTTCATCGAGGATCAGGATCGGGGGGTTTTTGAGGAATATCCGCGCGATCGACAAACGCTGTTTCTGACCGCCGGAAAGCTTCACGCCCCGCTCACCAATTACGGTGTCCATGCCCAGCGGCAACGCGTCAATCACGTCATCAAGACGTGCGCGACTGGCGGCCAGGCGAATTTCCGCTTCGCTGGCATCGAGCTTACCGTAAGCAATGTTCTCGCGGATTGTCCCGCCAAACAGGAAAACATCCTGCTGCACGATGCCGATGTTATGACGCAGCGAAGTCTGGGTCATGTCACGGATATCAATGCCATCGATGGTAATGCTGCCGCTGTCCAGCTCATAAAAACGGGGCAGCAGCGAACATAAGGTGGTTTTCCCCGCACCGGAAGGCCCGACGAACGCCAGCGTTTCTCCGGCATTAATAGAAAGCGTGATGCCGTTGAGAATTTTGCTCACCGGCGTGTAGCCGAAGACGACATTGTCGTAATGAATGTCACCGCGTAAGTGACTGACCACCTGTGCGCCCGGCCGGTCAGTGATATCCGGTGAGGTATCGATAAGCTGCGTGAAGCGTTTAAAACCGGCAATCCCTTTCGGATAGCTTTCCAGTACTGAGCTGATTTTCGCCACTGGTCGGAAAAACACTTCCACCAGCAACAGGAAACCGACAAATCCGCCATACGTTAGCTGGTCATTAATCACATACCAGGTTCCGGCGATCATCACGATGATCTGCACCAGACGGGTACTGAGGTAACTCAGCGTCAGACTTGCGGTCATGATTTTGTAGGCTTTCAGCTTAGTGATGCGGTAGTTATTGTTATCCGACGCAAACAGCTTTTGCTCATGATCTTCGTTGGCAAAGGCTTTCACCACGCGAATACCACCGATGCTTTCTTCTATACGTGCGTTGAAATTACCCACCATCCCGAACAGGCGTCGCCAGGTGTCGGTCATCTGCGCGCCATAACGGCTGACCATCCAGGTCATTGCCGGAACAATAATGATGGTCATCAGCGCCAGCTCGACATGTACCGTCGCCATCAGGATAAACGCACCGATAAAGGTCATCACTGCGATGAACACATCTTCAGGACCGTGATGCGCAATCTCCCCCACTTCTTCCAGATCTTTGGTGACGTGGGTAATGATGTGACCGGTTTTGGTGTTGTCGTAATAACGGAAAGACAGTTTCTGTAAATGGCTGAACGCCTGAGCACGCATGTCAGTTTCAATCCCGACGCCCAGCGCGTGTCCCCAGTAGTTCACAATCGCCATCAGTAAGGTGTTGATCACATAAATCAGCAGTAAACCGACGGTCGCGCCAATGATCAGCACCCAGTCGTGTGCGGGCAGCAACTTATCAATAAAGGTTTTGATCGCCATCGGGAAACCCAGTTCCAGTAACCCGGCCAGAATGGCGCATCCGAAATCCAGGAAGAACAGCTTTTTATAAGGAACGTAATAAGAGAAGAAACGGCGGAGCATCAGGCATCCTCATAGAAACGACCCGAAGGCGGGCAAGTCCGTCAGTCTAAATGAAAATGGTTATCGATAAAGATAATTTTAGACCCGCCCCGCCGGAAGACCGTTTTCACAGAAGTTTGCGTACACCGTTTAAAATCACGGCAAAGGCCGCATTCAGTGCCTGCCAGGCGATCTCCTCGGTGATCGCTTCATAGGTCGCCAGCACCGCCACAAAGGTGGATTTCTGTGTCGCCAGCAAAGATTCATATTCTCCCGACCGGAAACTGCCTTTACCTTTTTCAATCTCCCAGGTCAGCTGAAGTAAGGCTTCAATCTGCGGGACGGCACTGTTTGCCACCGTATTCCAGTTTGTCCCCAGTGAAGCTTTTGCGGCCGCAATAGCCCTGTCTTTAACATCAAAAATATCACTCATCGTATTCACCTTTATTATTTATTGACTGCTTCTGTACCATTTTTTAATACCAGCTCATAGGTCAGCATCGACTGCATAATCACAGCAACCTGTTTACGCTGAAGAGTGATATACGCCGGAGAATCCTGTTGCGAACAATGCTGCCTTTTATATTTAATCTGATAGAAGATATTTCTCAGGCCAGACATCTGCTGTTCAATAGCAGGATTGTTATTTAAGATTTTGGTGCGGGATTCAATCAGTGCTAAATCCGTTTCAGCGGAATTAAAGAACGCACTGTCGGGTTCCGAAAGGGGGGAAATCAGCAAAAGCGGTTGCCCTGCGACCACGGGCGCCGCATGGCAGGCGACAACCGGCGAGGCGGGTTGCGTATTGTCAGTCATTGCCTGCGCAGTCCAGGCCACAAATTGACGGTCGGCTTTAACCTGGAAGTCAGTAATTTGTTTATCTAAAGCGGGATCATACTGATGCGTGGAACAACCGGTGATCGTCATTACGACAATAAAAATCGCGATCCCGGTTTTCATTATTGATTTCAAAATGCCTCTCCTGTGACTGATTCCGAAGGTGGACATTATTCCATTGTCCCTGCCATCAAAAATTAGTCACAAGAGAAGACCGGCGCAACCGGTCAGTTAATCATTTCCCATCAAATGCTAAGGTCATTTTTATCATTAAAATAAAAAACATGCGGATGATTATTTTAATTTCTGGCTGGCTTGCCATCGCGTACCATTATCATTGATAACGTCGTATTCCACTTTATCTGACAGGTTTTTCCCTGCCGGAATTTCCACCCGCTCTGAAGTGAAAGGCGCCACCATCACACCGGGTAAATCCGTCTCTCCCGAACGAAGTGAAGAAAGCGTCAGGTGCCACGGCATCGGATTTTGTATCAAGAGTGTTTTACTGCCCGACTCACGGTCGATGCTGAACTGCAATTTCTGTGCATCACTTTCCTTAAGCTCCCCCACTTTTTCTGGCCTGATAAACACCTTCATGCGGATTTTTAACGGCAGCACGACGCGTTTTTCATCTTTATGCTGTGTTTCGGTATTTGGCGGAATTTGATAAATATTCAGCCAGTAAAGACTTTCGCGATCCTGTGGCAGACTTCCGGCTGAAACCATCAACAGCCGGATATTGCGCATTTCCCCCGGTTTCATTTTAAATACCGGCGGATTGATCACAACCGGCGTATGGACCTTATCCGGGCTCACCGTAGGGTCTCCGTTATCTGTCCAGACCTGCACCACTACCGGTTCTTTCTCGGAATTCACTAATGACAGTGATTCCGCGATACTTCCCGAGTTGAACACCACGCGGGTCTTTTCCGCATTAACCACCGCGCTGGCGTGAAACGCCGTGCAACCGAGCATAATCCCCGCCGCAACGGTGACTTTATTGAAAACTGACCACCACTTGTAACTGCGCATTGACGCTCCCCGCTGTCACTGTTTCGCCACTGATTGCCTCCAGAGACGCCGTAAAATTTCCGGTGTACGTGGTGACACCGTCCGTAGAGTCGCCCTGACTGGTAGTCAGATCTTTATAGGCGTACCAGCCGCCCGCATTTCCAGTCGCGGTAGTTGTTTTCGACAACAGATTCAATGCCGTGCCACTTTCGTTATAAATACGAATCCCCACACCGGATGCAACACCAGAGCTACCATAATTGGTATCAAGTAAATAAGTCACACCGTTAGTTGACGTCAGGCCTAAATTACTCGCGGCTGTAACCGCTGTAGCCTCATTAACTAAGAATCCCATCGCAACATTGGCTGATGTCGTTGTAGATGCACTCACACTGGATACGGCTGTATCTTCACAGCTTAAAGTTATACTAAATGACTGTTGGCTGACCTCACCATTAACTATTTCCGGGACACTGATTGAGGGCAATATAACTATGGTTGGATAATCTTTAACAGAACACATTGCTCCCCTGACAAATGTAACCCCCCGATAGAGTGAAAAGGCACCAGGCCAATTTGCATACCATCCGGAAGTTCCACTGCCGCCATCGGATGAGAGACCATCAGCAAGTGAAGCGCTAATCCCTGGCCCTTGAAATGCAATATATCCAGCCGGGCCAGCATAACTATAATAATACGCATTTCGGGAGTTAGTAGAATTCCTATAGTAAGTTGTATCGTTGATTTTAAATAGTTCAGCGTATACATCACTGAAAGCACTGGCTGGAATATAAATATAAGTACTATCTTGCACCCAGTCGTCGGACGTCAACGTTCTTGACTGCCAATATTTTGAGAAGTAATTTCCAGTTTTAACGTTAGTCAGACGAATTGCAACATTTGCCATGGCTGTATAATAAGCCCCCTCAACTTCTTCCGTTTCGTATCGACCGCCAGTGTCATCATCACCATTCGTTGCGTAGAATTCCAGCAGGGAACCTGCATCGGCAAGTGCACAGCGATATAATATTTGGTTGGCAGCATATCCCGTACTGTAGCCACCGGTGAGGAACGTTGCCGTACTACTTGCGAGCAGTGTTCCGGAAGGCGTGAAGGATGAAGTACTTAAACTAATCGTTGCGGGGAATCCCAGATTGCCTGAATTAGCATCTGATCCCCCGGACCAACTCGTGGCAGTATATCCCGCAGCAATAATTTCACTGGATAACCATGAGGTGCTTGTAACTCTGTAACAGGTAGCATTAGATGGAATGGATACCGTTAACAGCATAAGCATAAAAAAAATTTTTAATTTAAGCATAAGTTTATTCCAGAATCACATTTCACATGGCAAGGTTAACTGAACAAATTCATTATCTTCAGTTGCTGCTGGCAGCTGATAATTAATACGACATTGTTCTAAATCACTTTCCCCCCAGGAAACAAATAACACTCCTGAACGCTCGTTAATTCGTGCATAAATTTGCCCTGCCTGTCCGACCATGCCTAAATTCGTACCGTCCTTATCAGTTACATCTGCACCCATCGGGATCATTCGATTATTTTTCAGCGTTGAATTAATCAATACCTGCTGGCCAAACACGGTTTCAAAATTAATCTGCACGATGGCTCCGGCATAGGGTACAACACGCTGGCTTCCTCCCTGAATATCCACTTTGGAATCTAAGCCTTTAGGATCCAGACTTACCTGGTTATAACGGTAAGGGGATAAAGACGGCATAATGGCATATCCAAAACTGTCTATTTTTGCGCCCTGCCCGTTTTTAATCTCTGCCCCTTTGGCGCCTTTGGCTTTCACCAGCGCAAACGTATCACTGACATAAGGTCCGTAGGTTACTCCCCCCGGATGAATAAGCAGCGTACCCGATGTACCCAATCCATACTGTTTATAACCCGTGCCCTGCGAATAAGATCCACGGAACGTTCCTTTAGAGGTATTTTGTTGCAGTGAACCACCCCAGGTCATTTTATTACCGTTTTCCTGGTAATTTTCTACACCGCTGTATACAGAATAAGAAGAATTACTTTTCTCACCGAAGCTGCCCGATACGCTGGTAGTCGCGGACTCAGAGCTTTTATTTTTCGCCACGTTGAATGCTACATTCGAACGTGAATCCCCCCAGTCCAGCGGCATTGAGAAACCGATTGAAATGGTGTTCTCTGTATATTTCTGACGATTATCACTGTTATCCACTTCACTGTAGTAGTTGCTGCGGGTACTGTAACTGGTGCGCTGTCTGCCAATGTTGATGTTATAACTGATCTTTTTAAAGCTATTGCTGTAGCCCAGCTGCATCTGAGTAATACGTGAATTATTACTGTAATAATCTGAAGTGCTGGCATTCAGCGAAAGTGACCCGAATGTATTAAAACTTTGGGCGATGGTCGCGCTGAACTGATTTTTCTGATTCAACGTATCCGAATAGTAAGTGGTGGTATTTTCAGCGGCCCGCCTTACACCCAGCACATCCTGCAAATCACGGAAACCTTTAGTCGAGTAGCGGTATGCCGCCAGCGTCAGATTAGTGCCGGTTGTAAAGGTTTTGCTGTAACTGGCTTCCGCACGCCAGCCGGATTGGGTTTTATTATTTTCAGCGACGGCATATGAATAAGTGGTATTGAGTCCGATAGTCCCAAATTGTGTTGCCATGACGCCACCCAGCAAATATGCCTCGTAGTCTTTCGCCAGACGAATACCGGCATTACCCGTGAATCGATTGCTTATCCCCCGTTGCAGGACACCTTCTACAAATTCATTATCCACACTGTAATACTGCCGCACTTTCCCAAGGGTAAGTTCATAGTTCCATGAGCCAGGGCGAATAGAATCTGGCACCGCAGAATAGGGAACGGTAAAAGAGGATGTCTGCCCGTTAGCTTCAATGACCGTGACCTGAAGATCGCCCTGGCCTTTGGTATTAGACAAATCGTCGATTACAAAGGGACCTGGCGAAACCACGGTTTCATAAATGGTTTTTCCGAGCTGGCTGACCACAACGCGCGCAGTGGTACTGGCAACGCCGCGAACTTCTGGCGCATAGCCGCGTTTACCCTGAGGCATCATTCGGGTATCACTGGCGAGTTTGACGCCATTGAAAGACAGGCTGCCAAACAGGCTGCTGTTGGTATAACTGTCACCCAGCGTCACCAGGGAATTAATTGATGGCAGAGGTCGCTGTGCATTGGTGCGCACGCTGGTCCATTTATGACTGGTGCGACCGTTATTATCGGTATAGCGCAGATTTGACTGATTTCTTAATTGCCAAAGACCAATATTGGTGCCGCTGTTCAGTCCGCTCCACAGATTTTTAGTTTTATAACCACCGGTGCTACTGGTCTCATAATAGTTGGTATTGTGCTTAACAAATAACCCCAGGCCGCCGCTGTCCCACTGAGATACCGGAATATAACCGCGTGGCTGACGGTAAAGTAAGCTCTGCGGGATCAGCAGTTTCAGTTTCTGCGTTGACTGTTCCAGTTCCCATGATGAGGCTTTTGAGAGATCGGAAAACCACATACACTGTTTACCAACAGGTATTAAGCTGACTGCGTCCACTTTTAACTGAATCAGTTTTATAGCTTCAGCATTCAGGCAAGGCTGAACAGCGACATTATCACCCTCAGATTTACGGCTAAAGGTGATCTCAGTATTTTCTTTAACGAGCTTATTATTGACATAGAGATCTACGCGATAGGTTCCCGCATCCGCCGAGACAATTTTTTCGTTAAGTTTATCCAGATTCACTGATACGCCAGAACCCTGCAGCAAGCTGGGATCAAAATAGAAATCTTCAGCTAACGCCATGGGAATGTAAGTAGAGAGAATACATAAAGTTAATAGCGATGGCGTCAGTATTTTATGATTAGTGACTAATCTCATATTCATGGCTTATCCTTGCACCCTGATCATTGAGATAATCGACAATAACTGTCGCTCCTTTAATATCCTGGTTTTTTTTGAACAGAACACTTCCTTTAGAAAATGGTGCAATCATTTCCGCTTTTTGTTTGTAAACCTGTTTTCCGTGTTTAATTCTCACATCAATCACTGATGCATAAAATGGGGAGTTATTTTCAATGTTGATAACTGTCCCACCATTTTGTAACTGAGAATTGACATTAATTTTATCAAAAAATGTTTTACTTCCGGAGGCAATGGCAACGGGTCTGTAAAAAACCTTCACACGGTTTTTTAACATGATTAGCATTTTATTCTTTTGCTTAGCACTTTCTTCACCCGCATTCACCGGGGGTATTTGCAGAAAATTAAAGTAAAAAACAGATTCCCGGTCCTGCGGCAAATTTCTGCTGCCATTAAAGGCAATACGGAGCACCTGTCCGCCGTTTGCTGCAATTCGAAAGAGTGCCGGCGAAGCAAAAAACGGAGCCTTACCTGTTGTGGGTGTTGACTCAGTATCTCCATCATCCAGCCATGTTTGCACCGCATAAGGAATGATATCTTTATTACGAAATTCAACGTCTACTGAAGCGTTATCTGAGGGATAAATAATCCGGTTGCCAATCATAGTGACACTGGCAGATGCCATTACAGAGAGTAGTGATAATATTAACAACAGAAATAGACCAGTTGTTTTTCTAATCAGATTGCGATTATTAAACATATGAACATTAAACTCATAATTTTTTCGGATATCAGTGGCACGCCGCATGATATAAAATAAGATGGCAGCGTTCTGCCATCTTGCGATTATTTAACGCTTACTGATAAGTCACTGCATATTGCAGTGAAGCCGCAACAGTACCTGCTGTAGCAACATCAGTCGCATAATATTGAGCGGTATATGTCGCGGTCGAAGCAGTGTCACCTGCAGCTAAAGTCAGATCGCCTTCGGCCGTATAGGTTGAACTTAAGTCAATCTCAGTGCCTTTTGTATCCAGAATTTGAACTGTTACGTTTTCTGCTGTACCAGTATTACCTAAAGTGCCATTTGTCGTTTCAACCAAATTGCCGACAAATACCGTGCTAATAGCTGTTGAGTCAGTACTACCTGTGCAACCGCTCACACCCATTTCGAACGTTGTCGCGCCCGCTACGTCACCTGACGCAGATAAATCAGACGTTGAGACAGTAGGTAATAAAATAATTGGCGCAGTGTCATTACCATTTACGGTCAATGAACAGGTTTCATCGGTGACTTCGCCCTGAAACGAAATAGTGTTATCAGATACAGCAGACGCCGTCATTGAATAACCCGCTACCAGCAAACCACAAGCCACTAAAATTTTCTTATTCACGTCTTTTCTCCGTTAGATTAATTTCCTTCTGGCAGGTCCCATAGCGGGTTGCGCTGCCAGTGCCAGTCACTATAAAGTCACGAGCTTTTTCGGCAATCAATCTCGTCAAAAACGCATAAATTAGTGAATTATTCTTCTGATGTGAGTTATTTAAAACACTAACTCACTAAATTGATGTAGATCCGCTTTCCTGGCAGAGAAATAATCTGCAATTTTCATTAACATCTAGAAAACATTTCCCATCTTTACGATTTCCTAACTAGGAATATTCTAAATATAATTAAACGATTACCTATAAACTGCGTCATTAAGATGATTAACAGATCGCAAAATAATCATTCGGCGTGTTATTTAACCGGAAGATATCAATTACAACCAGATTGAATATTTTCAGAATGATGTTTATGTCAGGACTGAGTAAATATTGATGTCGCTCAAGAATCACCAAAAACGTTCAAAAGGGAAAACCATGGCGACATTGATGTGCTTTAGACAAGCAGATGCGAGATAGAAGATGGAAATCATGAGAGATGAAAATAAAGCGGATTGAACAGATGATGGAGGTACAAAGATAAAAGGGGCACAAGGCCCCTGTCTGACACGCTCAGGAAGTGATTTTATCAATATCCACCGGCCTGCCGTAAAACCAGCCCTGTCCGACAATGCGTGGATATTCTTTCAGGAAGAAGTCCGCCTGATGCTGTTCTTCTATTCCTTCCACAATAATGGTCGCACCGGTCTGGGCGAGCATTTCCAGCATCATTTTCAGCATTTTGAAACTGACTGACTGGCTGCCAATAGAATCGGTGAAGATCTTGTCAATCTTAATAAAATCAAACGATAACTTGCTCAGATAATCCAGATTGGAATAACCGGTACCGAAATCATCCAGCGCAATGCGGTAGCCGTAATCTCTCAGCCGGGCTAATGACTCTTTGAGCAGCCGATGGTCTGCCGTCGAACGTTCCGTGATTTCTAAGACGATTTGCTTACGGTGAAGCCTGCTTTTATCGACCTCTTCTTCGAGAAACACCCTGAAATTTGCCTCAGTCACATCCGCGGTAGTGATGTTAATACTCACAAATAAAGCGTTATTCTCCCGCAAGTGTGGTGCGATTTCTGTCAGCGTCCGCGTGACGACAGACCGGGTGAGCGCCTTAATCTGATGTGTCGACTCAGCCAGTTTGATAAATACATCCGGTGGTATATTGTCGCCGTTTACCTCTTTCCAGCGGGCCAGCGCTTCGTATCCAATCACCCTGCCGGTAGCAATATCCACAAAGGGTTGATAGTTGATATAAATGTCATCCCGGCTGATCGCCATCCTGAGTTTATTCTGTAATGAACGGGTATTACTGATGTATTGCAGGAGTGCGAAAGTAAACATTCCACCGGCTGCTAATGCTGCAAGAATAATAAATACTGTCGCCGTGGCTGAAAGGGAGAAAAGTCCGATCTGTGTGTTTCTGGCCATCACGCAAATATCATATCGTTTACTGCATTCCGTGAACCGGGCTTTGTGCCACCACGCAAAACCTTGGATTTCGTTAACATCCCGCACCAGTCCGGCGGTATCGCCAAAAAGCCTGAAGACATGGTCGTGCCGGTGGTTGATCAGCACGGCACCGAAGCCGTTATACGGAACATAAATGTCACGAAATGCGGCCGGTGTCGGGAAAAGCAGAACGTTCTTCGATTCCATCATATCGGCGGTGATCCGCGGGTCTACCATGCCGCTGAAGGATGTCCATATGCGCTGACCATAACGGGTGATGGCATCGGGCACCGACATCGTCACCGGCTCCGGTAAACGGCCGCGCATCGCCGTACATTTCAGCTGGTGATCACGGATGTAGCCAATGTCTGAGATAAATACCGAGGTAAATGAGAGATAACGAATTTCATCAAGAAATTTATCACTGCATGTTTCATCGCGTATGGCATTCACTTTACTGACGATTTTACCGGACTCATCAGCAACTTCCAGTCCGCGCGTCATGATGTGTCGGGCATAGGAAGCCAGATAGTCGCGATCATACGTCGCGATAACGAGATGTGTGACAATCAGGATAAATGTGGCTACCAGCAAGGTACCTGACAGAAATAATAAAGGCCGGCCAACAGATTTTGCGGTTTTCATGGTGTGCCTGAAATGAAAGTGTTTATACGGTATTATTTTAAAGAAACCGGCGGATACTCGCCAAACTTGCTTCCGGCAAGTGCCATGAACTGACTGAATGCCACATTATTACTCACTTTCAGTTTATCCATAATGATGTGCTTCACCCGGCTGATGCGTCGATATTGGGTTTTCATTTTCGTCGCAATTTCAGTAATGCTCATTTGCTGGCTGAACATAATCAGCACTTCCCATTCATAATCGCTTAGCATTTCGAAATCGTAACGAAGTTTTCTGTCTTCGTAAAAGAGTACGCTCACCATGCTCGTTGCATTAAGGATTTGCGCTGCGGAAGCACGACAGCCCTCAACACCTAATTGTTTCATATAGATAGCATCTGCATTACTCTGAATCAGTAAAGCAGGAATTTCTATTTCAGTATGAATAATCATATCAATGGCGGGGAATTGTGCTTTAAGTTTTCTTAAGAAATCCAGGCCTTCAATAATAGACGTATTGACATCATAAACCTCACTGAAAACCACATCCAATTTTCGCAATTCCAGCAAAGACTTGAGGGATATGAAATTAGAAAGTGTGCCTTCAATAATAATGTCACTCTCTTCTCTCAGGATCTGCGACATTACATCACTGACCATCGAAAGTGGTTCCATAATTGCCACTTTCTCTCTTCTTTTCCACGCCATTAATTATTCCTTACTTTGATTAAATCCTCGCTTTATTTTATCAAGCCACTTTTGGAATTTTGATCTGGGAATAAATTTTAAGATTAGGTTAATAATTTCGAAAAAACCAGCGAGCGCGGGCAATATCCCAAATAATGTCAGATGTTTGTATTATTTCAGGATAAAAATCTGCCGGGATCCTGACTAAACAAAGTTTAAACAAGATAGTAATAGAATGGCAACTAGGAATATTCTTATTGAAATTAAACCGGGTGGAATTTTTTTTGCTGCCAAAGCTGGCCTCAGCAGGCCAGTTTGGGTGTGAATTTTGACAGTGAGCAACCCGGCTGGCTCTTCAGCGAATTAACTCAGAACAACTCCTTTTGCCATATGTACGGCTCTGTCGCACATATGGTCAATCACGTCCGCATCGTGGCTGACCAGAATCATGGTCAGGTCACTGCTGGCTTTAAGATCGTTGAGCAGGTTAAGGATTTCCGCCTGCACTGACATATCGAGCGCAGACGTGGGTTCATCGAGCAATAACAGCTTAGGCTTAAGCAACAGCGCGCGCACAATCGCCACGCGCTGGCGCTGGCCGCCGGAAAGCTGATGCGGATAACGGTGCATCAGCGCCGGATCCAGCCCGACCTGACGGAATCCTTCAGCAATCTTTTGTTCGATATCCTGCTCTTTAAGGATTTTTAACGGTTCAGCCAGCGTGCGCAGCAACTTGTGTTTCGGGTGCAGCGAGGCATACGGATCCTGAAACACCATCTGTACGTCACGGCGCAGACTGCCGGTGAACGGCTTGCCGGGTTTTACTTTATGATCGAGCAGCGTCAGACCGCCGTCCCAGTAACCGTTCAGCCCCGCCAGTACCCACAAAAGAGAAGATTTACCGCAACCGGACGGCCCGACCAGCCCGAAGCACTCACCTTTATTAATCGTCAGATTGACGTTATGTACCACGGTGCGGACTTCAACGCCCTGACGGTGGGACACGCTCAGCTGGTGCAGTTCAGCAATTGCCTCACTCATGATTCGGCTCCTGTTTTAAAGAGGCCAGCAGCGCACGATCCAGCACCGGCAGGCGTTCGCCGTGGGTAAATTTGCTCGGTCTGCACGACCATAACGTGTGGGTATACGGATGTGTGGCATGTGCCAGCTGATCTGCAGGCAATTCATCGAGCAGTTCGCCTTTGTACATCACCAGCACACGCTCGCAGTAGTGCGCCACCTGTTGCAAGTCGTGGCTGATCAGGATCAGCCCCATGTTGCGCTGTTCGACCAGACGCTCGATTAAGCCCAGCACTTGTTCGCGCATGTCAAAATCCAGCGCTGACGTCGGTTCATCGGCAATCAGCCACTGCGGATCGTTGATCAGCGCAATCGCCAGCATCACGCGCTGGCCCATCCCGCCGGAAAGCTGATGCGGATATTGCTGTTGCAGAAAAGCCGGATTGGGCAAACCGACGGCATTCAGCATATCGGCCACTTTTTCCTGACGCTCTTTACGCCTGAGACGCGTATGCAAACGCAGCGGTTCTTCGACCTGTTTGCCGATTTTTTGCGTCGGATTCAGCGCATGTTTCGGATCCTGCATCACCATCGAAACACGGTTGCCGCGAAGTTTGTTCCATTCGCGTTCCTTTAACGTCGTCAGGTCGTGATCGCCCAGCGTCAGTTGCGAAGCACGCAACTGACACGGATGCGGCAGCAGCCCCATCAGCGCGCGGGCGGTCAGGGATTTGCCGGAACCGGATTCGCCAACCAGCGCCACGCGTTCCTGCCCGACGCTGAGTGAAAGGGATTTCACCAGTTCCAGCGGACGTTCGCCCGGCAGATAAATGGTGAGATCTTTCGCGACAAGTTTGTCGGTATTTAAGGAATCAGTTGCCATGTCGTGGATCCATTTTGTCACGCAGGCCATCGCCCAGCAGGTTGAAAGCCAGGCTGGCAAACAGAATTGCCCCACCCGGTGCAGCGGCGACCCACCACTGGTCGAAAATCACTTTACTGCCTTCGGCAACCATCGAGCCCCATTCAGCGGTCGGCGGCTGAATACCCATGCCGAGAAAGCCCAGACCGGCGGATGCCAGAATGATGCCACCGAGGCTGAGTGCGGACCGCACCACGGCGCTCGGTAAACACAGCGGGAGGATGTGGCCAAACATCAGGCGCAATCCGCCGATGCCCTGCATACGCGCCGCGGCCAGATAATCGCTGCGGCGCAGTGCCAGGGTTTCCGCCCTTGCCTGACGGGCAAACGGCGGCCAGCTGGTAAAGGCCAGCGCCAGCGCTCCGTTCATCAGGCCGGGACCGAGAATAGCCACCAGTGCCAGCGCCATCACCAGACTTGGCAATGACATCACGATGTCGGTCAGACGCATCAGAATGCGCTCGAACCAGCCACCGATATAACCGGCGCTGATGCCGATCAGCAGGCCGACCGGAATGGTCAGCACCAGGATCAGTGACACCAGCAGCAGCGTCGGACGCGCGCCGTAGATCACACGGGACAGCAGGTCGCGGCCAAAACCGTCGGTGCCCAGCCAATGCTGATGTGAAGGCGGCAGTAAGCGCAGTTCGATGTGCTGAATATTCGGATCTAACGGTGCCAGTAAAGGTGCGAGCAGCGCGGTCAGCACCAGAATGGCGACCAGCACCAGTCCGACGCTCAGCGTGGTAATGCGACGCGCAGGCTTCCAGACGTGAGTCTCGATGTCGACCTGCGCTGGTTGTTCAGGGATCATTTGTTGTGTCATAAGCGAAAACTACCGGGTCCGCGGATCGAGCAAATAAGTAAGGGCGTCAGCCAGTGCGTTCAGCAGCACGAAACAGGTACCAATAAGCAGCGTGGCGCCAAGGATAGCTGGCGTATCTGCCGCGAACAGCGCGGTAGTCAGATAACGTCCGACGCCCGGCCAGGCGAATACGGTTTCGGTCAGTACTGCGCCTTCGAGCAGGCTGGCGTAGGAAAGCGAAAGCACGGTGATCAGTGTTCCGAGCACATTCGGGAAGACGTGGCAGAGTAAAACCCTCGCCCTGCCCGCGCCTTTGGAACGCGCCAGAATCACGTATTCTTTATTCATTTCACCGAGCATGGAGGCGCGCAGAAGACGGGTAATGCCCGCCATCGACAACATCGCCAGCACGGTTACCGGCAGCCACAAATGGCTGATGGCGTTGTAGAACATGTCGCGGTCGCCGGAAAGCCAGGTATCAATCAGCACAAATCCGGTGCGCGGCGTCATGGTGTACATATACAAGTCGTCCAGTCGTCCCGGACCGCCCGCCCAGTGAAGCACCGCGTAAAACAGCAAAAGACCGAGCAGGCTCAGCCAGAATATCGGCACGGAATACCCGAGCAGCGACACCATTCTGGCGACGTTATCCAGCCAGCTGCCTGGTTTCCAGACCGCCAGCAGCGCCAGCAAAATGCCGAGCGATCCGCCAAGCAGAATGGCACAGGTGGCCAGTTCGACGGTCGCCGGGAAAGTGCGCATCAAATCGCTGGCGACCGGCTGCGCGGTGATGCGGGAAATCCCCATATCGCCGTGCGCCAGATGATCCAGATAACGGGCGAACTGCACCGGTACCGACTGGTCGAGACCTAAATCACGACGCACCTGCGCATAGGTCGCTTCACTGGCGTGATCGCCCGCCACCTGAAGTGTCGGATCAATCGGGGCAAGATGGGAAAGCGTAAAGGTGAACGCCAGCAGGCCGAGCAACGTCAGCGCCAGCGAAATCACACCGGTCAGCAGACGGCCTGACCAGCGCCAACCCTGCCGGACAAATCCGGCGGGCGTTGAACTGTCTGTCATTACTTGGTGACCTTGCTGTAGAAGACCATGTCAGGGTTGATGCCCTGCACGTAGCCCTTAATGTTGTCACGCACGGCGATCAGGCTTTTAGCCTGTAAGCCGATGACAAACGGAGAGTTTTTCTGCACTTCCAGTTGCAGCTGACGGTAATCCGCCACGCGTTTAGCCTGATCCGGCTCGGCAATCGCCGCCAGTGTCAGTTTATTGAGCGCAGGAATCGACCAGTTGGCGCGCCATGCCAGCGTTTTGCTGCCATCTTCCGGATTGAAAGCAAACGCGGAAGCATTGGTGTTCGGGTCAAAATAGTCCGGGCCCCATGAAGACATATAGGCGTCGTATTCATGCGCTTTCACTTTAGTGGAAATCTGCGAGCTTAAACCCGGATCGAGTTTAACGGTCACGCCGCCCTGCGCGAAGCTGGCCTGCAACGCCTGAGCGATATCCAGATACGGCGGCTGGTTGGCGGTAGACAACGTAAAGCTGACGTTGGTCAGCCCGGCTTTCGCCAGAATCGCTTTGGCTTTGGCTGGATCGTAAGTGTATGGCGTATCGTTCAGCGCCCCCAGATAACCTTCCGGCAGGAAGGCCTGATGCACCTGGAACTGGTTTTTCATCAGGTCATGCGCGATGTGGTTATAGTCGAACAGGTAACGCGCCGCTTCCCAGAAGGCCGGGTTGCCCAGCGCCGGAGACGCTTTGGCGTTGAACTGCATGAAATATAACGAGGCATATGGCACGGCAAGCGGTTTCACGCCTTTTTTGCCTTCGAGCGCCGCCATCTGATCCGAACCGAGGTTGCGTGCCATATCCGCATCGCCCTGCTCAATCAGCAGACGGCGAGCAGCCGGATCCGGTACGTTTTTAATCAGGATAGTTTTCAGCTTCGGCGCGCCTTCAGGAGAGGTCGGGTTGGCAGAGAGGATCACCACTTCATGCGGAATATAGTTACGGATCTGATACGGACCGGAACCGGCAGAATGGTTGCTCAGCCACTGATGACCGAGGTCGTCAGCCGTCGCGTTAGCTTTCACCAGTTTGCTGTCAACAATCGAGGATACCGGCGCAGACAGCAGGCTCAGCACGAAAGACGGGCTGACATCAGCAGTCCAGCTGACTTTCACATGCTGATCATCGACTTTCGTCAGGAAGGTATCGACGTTTTTATCTGTCCAGCCCAGTTGAGTCAGAATGAAAGAGGGCTCGAGATTAAGTTTCACCACGCGTGACAGCGAGAAAATCACGTCATCGGCGGTCAGCGGATTACCGCTGGCAAACACGGCTTTCGGCGACAGGGTAAACGTCAGGCTGCGGTTATCTTTGGCCGCTTCCCAGGAACTCGCCAGCGTGGGTTTCAGATCAATCGGGTTATTAGGATCTGACTGCACCAGACGCTGATAAATATTGTTGAAAGCCTGAACCGTGGTCAGCTCAAAGCCCTGCGCCGGGTCAAAGCTGGAAGTGTCATCAATGGACTGGGCGATGACCAGCGTGTCCGGCGGTGTGGCGGCCTGAACCGCGAAAGTAGCCGCAATAGCCGTAAACAGGACGGACGGTAATAAAGCTTTCATCAGGTCAGACTCTCCAAAGTAGCGAAATTGCTAAAGTTTTGTTGAGTGTAAAGTTTCTTCAACTTCCCAGAAAGTCTGATAAATACTATCGTTATGCTAATTTTGAATAAGGTTATCTGATTGGTTATTAAAGCCGCAGGACGGGCTCTGGCGGGGCATTGTTACTGTACAAACGGGGACGAGCTCGGGCAAAGCGGCAGACACTAATACAAAGGCCATCGGCGGCTGATTATACGGGGATATGAGTCATTTCAGCAGCCAAACCCTGCGGTTTTGGCATACACTTCATTCCTAAATTTCATACTGAGTTATGTGGCGCAGATCACATCTTAATTGTATGATGAATGCATCATTCAACTGGGTGAAACACCATGAGCAATGCAACTTCTCTGGCATTCCAATATATCCGGGCATTTATTCTGATTTATCTGTGTTTATTCGCCGGGAATGCCATTTCATCTCTTCTGCCGCTGACGATTCCGGGCAGCATTATCGGTATGTTGATCTTATTCGCCCTGCTTTCCACGCAAATTCTGCCGTTTAAATGGGTCAAACCCGGCTGCAACATTCTGATCCGCTATATGGCGCTGCTGTTTGTGCCTATCGGCGTCGGGGTGATGAACTATTACGAGCAGCTGCGCACGCAGTTCGGCCCGCTGGTGGTGTCCTGTCTGGTCAGTACGATTATCGTGTTACTGGTTGTCGCGTATTGTTCCCACTATATCCACGGTGAACGCGGCGTGGTGACAGACAAAGCGGAGAAAGAAAATGATTGATATTTTGTGGTCGCTGCCGCTGACCCTGCTGGTCTTTTTCGCCACCCGCAAACTGGCTATCAAACTCAAAATGCCGCTGCTGAATCCGTTACTGATGTCGATGGTGGTGATTATCCCGTTACTGCTGGTGACCCATATTCCTTACGCCCGCTATTTCGCCGGCAGTAAAATCCTCAATGATTTGCTGCAACCGGCTGTGGTGGCACTGGCTTTTCCGCTGTACGAACAGCTGCATCAGATCCGCGCCCGCTGGAAATCCATCATCAGCATCTGCTTTATCGGCAGCGTCGTGGCGATGACCACCGGCACCGCCATTGCATTATGG
This sequence comes from Rahnella sp. AN3-3W3, assembly GCF_003263545.1. NCBI lineage: Bacteria > Pseudomonadati > Pseudomonadota > Gammaproteobacteria > Enterobacterales > Yersiniaceae > Rahnella > Rahnella sp. AN3-3W3. The sequence continues at coordinate 16,581 of NZ_JYDG01000066.1, read as the reverse complement.
ATGGGGGCAACACCACAGATTGCCGCCTCGGTATTACCGAAATCCGTCACCACGCCGATTGCGATGGCGACGGCACAGTCCATTAACGGCATTCCGGCCATCAGCGCGGTCTGCGTGATTTTCGTCGGCATCCTTGGCGCCGTATTTGGTCATACGATCCTGAACATATTAAAGATCACCACCAAAGCGTCACGCGGACTGGCAATGGGCACCGCCTCACACGCCCTCGGCACCGCCCGCTGCGCAGAAATGGATTATCAGGAAGGCGCCTTCAGCTCCCTGGCGCTGGTCATCTGCGGGATCATCACCTCCCTCCTCGCTCCGTTCCTGTTCCCGGTATTACTCGCCATGTTTGGTCATTAACGAATAATCACCTCACTCTACGCCCCTCAAAATAGTTCGGATTGGATCAAGGCGGCAACTGAGCGAATCCCCGGGAGCATACAACAAGTATGTGACCGGGGTTCGCGAAGGCAGCCAACGCTGAGCCAGTCTGAAATATGAAGAGGGAAAAAGATGTATGTCGCCAAACCTTAGAAAGACGACATACAAAGCTGAAAGTACCCGGTTTAAGTACAGTCAGAAAAATGCCTGCCGGCCCGCGTTTGGCGGACTGGCAGCAGATTATGAAGAGGATAAAACGGGCGCGCGATGCGGGCGCGCCGGAGGGATTACGAGTTCATCTGGAACAGCGACATACCTTGCATGGAGCTGTAGGTCTTGTATGACGCCTGAAGTGCAACCTGTTGCAGCGTGTAGGTCGAAATCGCTGAGGTCCACTCGGTATCAACCAGATTGCTGAGCTTGGTGGAGTTGGTCACGTCGCGGTTATCACCGAGCGTATCGAGGCTGTCGAGCTCACTCATTTGCGTACCGAGCTCGGAACGCACGGACAACACGTTGTTAAGGGAGTTGCTCAGGCCACGGTTGGCTTTATCGATCGCGTCGGAATATTCAGTATCCGAGGTGTAATCCGCTGAAGGCGTTTTCAGTGCGGTCAGCGCGCTGTCGATCGTCTTAAAGATATCGGATTCGCCGGTCGTGCCGTCTGGCTCTTTCTTCGCATCACCGGTCAGGGAATTGAAAATCTGATTACCCGTGTGGTTGATGGTCATGGTACGGCTGGCATCAACCTGCTGGGTGATCGCCGTATCGCCGCCGGAATACGTCACCGCACCGGTGGTCGGATCCTGTGTATAAGGCGCGGTATCACTTTTATAACCGGCGAAAATATAGCGCCCGTTACCGTCGGTGCTGTTCGCCATATTCACTAACTGCGATTTCAGACTTTCCAGCTTGGTGGCCAGAGAAGAACGGTCATCGTCACTCAGCGAGCCATCACCGGCCTGCACGATCAGCGTCTGCGCATCCTGAATAGTGGATGTCACGCTCGACAGAATCGATTCTTCCTGACTCATGCTCTGGTTAGCAAAAGTACGCGCAACAGAGAACTGGCTGTTTTCAGACTGCGCCTGTCGCACGAGCACGGCCTGTGAAGCCGCCAGCGGATCGTCAGAAGGTTTACTGACTTTGGAGCCGGTAGAAAGCTGTAAACCTGTCGCCTGGAAACGGTTCTGCCCATCCAGCACCGCATCCATGTTTTGTTGGTAAATTATATTGGTACTAAGGCGCATGGCATCAGTTCCTTATCAGTTCACATTTTACTTTATTAATACCTAAATAATTCGCGATGCAGGAAGGCGGCAAGTTAACGAATCCCGATGAGCTGACATTGAGTCAGTGATTCGGGTGAGCAAACGTAGCCAACGTACCTGCAACGTGGAGTATGACGGTATTAACGAAGATTGATGATGGCGTCGAATATGGTGGATGCGGTCTGCACCACCTGCGCGTTAGCCAGATAATATTGCTGATAACGCTGCAGATCGCCGTATTCCTCATCGAGGTTAACCCCGGAGATCGACTGCTGTTGCGTCGTCAGCTGCGTCACGATATTGCTTTGCGCGGTGCTGGTGGTGGTCAGTGTCGCCACCTGGTTCCCGACGTTACTCACCAGGCTGGCGTAAGCACCGGACAGCGTAGACTTGCCTTCCACCAGTTTGGCGGTCTGCAAGTTCAGTAATTTTTGCGCGTTGGTGTTATCACTCACACCGCTGTCGGCTGCGCTGGCAGCGGCAATCAGTGAAGAATCGGTGATCGCCACACCCATGCTTCCCGCCACGTTGCTGACGGTTTTGATGGTGAAGCTGTCATTGGTCGATGGCGTGCCGGAAACAGAAACCGATAATCCGTCGAATTCCATGGTCGGATTGCCGCTGCTGTCGGTGCCTGCCGTTGGCATGATTTTTGCGCCATCGGAAACGCGGGTCACATCCCAGCTGGTGCCGTTATAGGCCATAGTGTAATCACTGGCTTTCACCGCGGTGGTATCTTTGTACGCCACGCTGACATCGGCAGTGCCGGTGTTTTTGGTGTTACCTACGGTCGTTGCGCCGGTGTAAGAGAAGAAATCTGTCCCTGCGTCACCGTTGAGATCAAAACCGGCTTTGTTGGTGCTGTTGAACGCATCAGAGAAGGTCAGCGCCAGTTGCCCGAGCTGATTAATGGCCGGCTCGAGGTTGTCTTTACGAAACGCCAGTGTGCCGCCGAGAGATCCGGTGGTCAGACGGCTTTCCTGAATTTCAGAAACAGTGCCGTCCGGCTGAGTCATACCGACGGTCAGTTTGGACGGATCCGCGCTGGAAGCCACGGCCACCACCGTCTTAGAGTTGCCGCCGCTCACCAGTGGCGTGCCGTTAGCAAAGGAGACGTTGTACGTGTCGCCGTCCTGCTGTGTCACGGTCACACCGGTAATGTCGTTCAGCTGGCTGACCAGCTGGTCACGCTGATCGAGCAAAGCGTTAGGTTCCTGACCGGTGCTGCCACGGGTTGCCGTGATCTGCGTGTTCAGTTTGGCAATCTGCGCCGCATAGGTGTTGATCTGGTCAACGTTCTGCGTGATCTGCTGATTCACCGCGGTGTTCATGTCGTTCAGGTATTTCGCTGAACTGTTGAACTGCGCAGTTAAGCCCTGCGCTTCGCCGAGAACCGCCTGACGTGCCGAGCTGTCGCTGGCATTGCTGGTCAGGGTTTGCAGGCCTTTGAAGAAGGTGGACATGGTGGCGTCGATGCCGGTTGAGCTGTCGCCCAGCAGGTCATCAATTGAGCTTGCCTGATCCAGCTGCGTTGAGAGCGCGCTGCCGGTGGCGCTGGCGCCGAGCAACTGGGTCACTACAAAGGAATTATATTCACGGTTCACGCCGGTCACGGTCACACCGTTACCGATGTAACCGGCGGAGGTGGAGTTGCCGTTGCTTTGGGTGATGATCGCCGTCTGACGGTTATAGCCCGCCACACTGACGTTAGCGATGTTGTTCCCGGTGGTACTGAGCGCGGCCTGCGCTGCGTTCAGTCCGCTCATTGCGGTATTAATTAAGCTACTGGACATGAGTGACCTTTTGTCTGCCGGTGACCTTTTTTACCACCGTGTAATTAAGGGAACTGAATCGGGGCTTTCCCCTTTTCCCATTCTGATCTGGTTATCGGCCTGCACCGCCAAAACTTGAGAAAAAAAACGAGGATTTGGGGATCTAAAAGATATCTTTTAAATCATGGCCATAAGCCTTAACCGCCTGCTCGCCTGCCCCTTTAATTTTCTGGATAACGCTGACCAGTTTGTCGGCATAATTCGGGTCGGTGGCATAGCCTGCGCGTTGCAGTTCATGCGCGGCTTGTTCAGGGGTATTGGCGGAGGCCACCTGGGCATAACGCGGGTTGCTGGTCAGCAGTTTGATGTAATCGCTGATGGCTTCCACATATGAACCGTAAACGCGGAAACTGGCCTGGACTTTTTTCGCCACGCCGTTGGTGTATTCGGTAGTCGTGATATTGGTGGTCGGGCCGTCCCAGCTGCTGCCCGCTTTGATACCAAACAGGTTGAAGCTGCGTTTGCCATCAGCGGTCGGTATTTCGCGCTGTCCCCAGCCGGATTCCAGCGCGGCTTGCGCCATGATCAGCTGATGCGAAATCCCGCTGTCTTTACTCGCTACCTGCGCCGGAATGCTCAGGCTGGACACAAACTGTCCGCTGTCAGCCGGCAGCGGCGCGCCACTGGTGGTGCGGTCCGGGGCGGTCGGAATGACTTTACGCAGATACTGTTCCATCGCCTGCACCGGCATACTTTTCAGCACTTCACCGTCAAGCACCATCGGCACCGTACCGGACAGCTCCGAAGGCTGTTTAGAGCCGCCGGTCAGCTGTTCCACCATCATATCGGCCATGCCCAACCCTTTGTCGGACATGTCCTGTGCAATTTGCTGATCGTACATCGATGTATAAAGTTTGGTGGACTGGTTATCGAGAATCCCCCCCTGCGGCAATGCCTGACGCATACTTTTCAGCATCATCTGGACAAAGACGCCTTCAAACTGTTTCGCCACTTCTTTGAGATGCGCCTGCGGATTTTGTCCCACATCCCGCTTCAGTTTGTTGAGGGAATTGGCATCGTACGCCGCCCCTTGCGGGTCGAAAGCACCGGACATCGACATCAGATCGCTCATCAGATAATTTCCAAATCAGCGCGCAGGCAGCCGGCTGTTTTCATGGCCTGCAAAATGGACATCAGGTCGATAGGCGTCGCGCCTAACGCGTTCAGGGTACGGACCACGTTATTCAGGCTGGCACTGGATCGCACCTGCTGAATAGAGCCACCGGACTGACGCACGGAAATATTGGTGTTTGGCGTCACCACGGTCTGACCGCCACCGAACGGCGTGTTTGGCTGGCTGACATCGTTCTGACGATCGACCACCACAGAAAGATTGCCCTGTGCGACCGCACAGTTATCCAGCGTCACGTCGCGATTCATGACCACCGAACCGGTACGGGAATTGATAATCACTTTCGCGTCCATCGGCCCGACGTTGACTTCAATATTTTGAATCTGCGCCAGAATGCGCACCTGCGACGTATTGCCGCGCGGCACGATGATCTGAATATTGCGGGAATCCAGCGCCGACGCGGTGCCCATCCCCTGACGGTTAATGGCGTCGCTGACCTGTTGCGCCAGATTGAAATCTTCATCGTTAAGTTGCAGGTTGATCACGCCTTCGGTGCCGAAGGTGCTTGGCAATTCACGTTCGATGGTTGCGCCGCCGGTAATACGACCGCCGGACACCTGGTTAACCGTGACGCTGCTGCCACCGGCAGACGCACCCGCCCCGCCGACCAGCACGTTACCCTGCGCCAGTGCATAAACCTGGTTATCCACGCCTTTCATCGGCGTCATCAGCAAGGTGCCGCCGCGAATACTTTTGGCGTTACCCATAGAGGAAACGACGACGTCAATCGCCTGACCGGCACGCGAGAACGCTGGCATTTTGGCAGTCACCATCACGGCGGCCACGTTTTTCAGCTGCATGTTGGTCCCGGCCGGAACGGTTATCCCTAACTGGGACAACATGTTGGTCAGGGTCTGAGTGGTGAACGGTGTCTGCGTGGTCTGGTCACCGGTTCCGTCGAGGCCGACCACCAGGCCGTAGCCGATCAGGGCGTTATCACGCACGCCTTGTACCGTCGTCAGATCACGAATACGGTCAGCGGATGCGGGCAGTACCACCAGGGCGGACATCGCCAGACAGATAACACCGGAAAGTAGTTTTCGCATGATTGCCTCGTTATAACGGCGATAAGTTTAGGAAGAACCGCTGCAACCAGCCCATGTTCTGCGCTTCATTGATGTAGCCGTTACCCACGTATTCGATGCGCGCATCTGCCACCTGCGTGGAGATAACGGCGTTTGCACCACTGATGGTGCGCGGGTTGACCACACCGGAGAACCGGATGAATTCGGTTCCCTGATTAATTTCGATTTGTTTTTCACCGACAACTTTCAGGTTGCCGTTAGCCAGCACTTCCGCGACCGTCACGGTCAGGGTGCCGCTGAAGGTGTTATTGGCTGCTGCGCCGCCTTTACCGGCGAAGGTATTGCCACCGGACATATCCAGATCGGCGCGGGCATTGCCGAACAGCCCTTCCAGGTAGCGCGGCGTAGTGGCGGCGCCAAAGGTGGTTGACCCGTTGCGGCTGGCGTTCGCCGAGGAGCTTTTGCTCGCACTGACGTTTTCCTGCAAGACGATGGTCAGAGTATCCCCGATGTTACGTGGACGGCGGTCTTCAAACAGAGGCTGATAACCATAGTTCATCGGCTGAACGGACTGGAAAATCGAACCGTTAGGCACCGGCGGTGCGGCGGGTGCAGGGGTCGCTGTGGTGGTTCCGGGTACCAGCGGGGTATGCGGCATATACGCGCAGCCGTTCGCCAGTAACGTGATTAACAGCGGCAGCACCAGCTTGCCTGGTCGGTCTGTATAAGAAGTCATTACCGACGTTATTTTTTTGCTCACCACAGTTTCGCCTTAAAAAAATCGACCTGGTAGGGATCTGAACCGGTTCAGGACTGATGCCATCTGGCCCCAGTCCTCTTGTTTTTGTGGCTGCCCGAATCTGCGACAGCCACTTTCACTTTGTTGTTACGTACAAAAAGTTGTTACGTACAAAAAGTAATGACGTACTAAAAGTTATGACGTACTAAACACTTACAGCTGCGAAAGTTTCTGCAGCATTTCATCCGAGGTCGACACGGCTTTACTGTTGATTTCGTACGCGCGCTGCGTCTGGATCATGTTGACCAGCTCTTCCGCCACGTTGACGTTCGAGGTTTCGACATAACCCTGATACAACAGGCCGGCACCGTTAAGTCCCGGAGTACTTTCGGTTGGCGCGCCGGAGCTCTGGGTTTCCTGATAAAGGTTTTCACCCATGGATTCCAGACCGCTGTTGTTGATAAAGGTGCTCAGCGTCAGCTGACCGACTTGTTGTGCCGCCGTCTGCCCCTGCTGGGTCACGCTGACGATACCGTCACGACCGACCGTCAAGCTCAGCGCATTGGTCGGAATAGTGATGGCCGGGATCACCTGATAGCCGCTCGACGTCACCAGCTGACCATTCTGATCCACCTGGAAAGAACCGTCGCGGGTATACGCGGTGGTGCCGTCCGGCAGCTGGACCTGGAAGAAACCTTCGCCTTTGACAGCGATGTCTTTACTGTTGCTGGTCTGCGACAGGTTGCCCTGCGAGAACAGACGTTCAGTCGACACCGGACGCACACCGGTACCAATCTGCAAACCGGATGGCAGGTTGGTCTGCTCAGAAGACTGCGCACCTGGCTGGCGGACAGTCTGATAAAGCAGGTCTTCGAATACCGCACGCTGGCGTTTAAAGCCGTTGGTGCTGACGTTCGCCAGGTTGTTGGCGATGACGTCCATGTTGGTCTGCTGCGCATCCAGACCGGTTTTCGCAATATACAGCGATGGGATCATGTCATTACTCCTCTGCCATCATCAGCTCATTGACAGCAGATTGTTGGCACTCTGTTCATTTTCATCGACGCTGTGGATGACTTTCATTTGCATCTCAAAGCGGCGGGCGTTGGCAATCATGTCAACCATGGTCGACACCGGATCCGCGTTACTGCCTTCAAGTGTTCCCGGCATCACGTGAATGGTCGGGTCAGCCTGTAAAGCGGCACCGCGCGCCAGCGCCGTGGCCGGGGTCGGACGGAACATGCCGTCGTCGCCACGGGTCACTTCGCTGTTTGCGGCTTTCACCAGCTTGAGCTTACCGAGCTGTCCCATGGTGTTCGGGTCAGCGCCGGCTTCGAGCACGGCGATAGTGCCGTCCGCAGAAATCGTCAGCTGTGAGTTCGGCGGAACCTCGATCGGGCCGTTATCCCCCATTACCGGATGACCTTGTACGGTCAGCTGGTTAGTCGGTGACACCTGCATGTCGCCGTTACGGGTATAAGCTTCAGTGCCATCAGGCATCTGCACCGCAAGGAAACCATCCTGCTGTAAAGCCACATCCAGCGGACGGCCGGTGTAGTTAAGTTTGCCTTGCGTCATGTCTGCGCCCGGCGTGGACGCCGTGACCAGCGTACGGGTCGGCAGGCTTTGACCTTCTACCGGCACCGCGCGCATGGCTAAAAGTTGCGAGCGAAAGCCGGGTGTATTGGCGTTAGCAAGGTTGCTTGACGTGACCGACTGCTGAACCAGTGTCTGGCTCGCTGCACCGCTCGCGGTGTAGATAGCGTGATCCATAGTGCTGCCCTGTTCTCAAAGTAAAAAAGAGCGTCTTAACGCAGGTTAACCAGCGTGTTCAGGATGGAGTCCTGAGTTTTGATGGTTTGCGCGTTCGACTGATAGTTACGCTGAGCAACGATCATATTCACCAGTTCAGCACTCAGATCGACGTTGGAAGATTCCAGCGCACCACTGGTCATGCTGGCAAAACCACCCGCGCCTGCAACACCGTTAACGGCCTGACCGGAAGACGACGTTGCCGTCCACACGTTGTTGCCTTCAGATTGCAGGCCTTCCGGGTTAGAGAAGGAGCTCAGGACAATCTGTCCCAGCAGCTGCGTTTTCTGGTTGGAGTAAGTGCCGGTGATGGTGCCGTCATCATTGATGGTGTAACCGGTCATCTGGCCTGCGGCGTAACCGTCCTGAGTCAGGGAACCGATGCTGTCGCTGCCGGTGCTCTGCTGGATACTGCCGGTGAAGTTCAGGCCAACAGACTGCGGCGTCACGGTGCCGTTGGTGGAGGTATTCATCACGATCGGCAGGGAACCGTCAGCATTGACAGTGCCGTCAGCCTGGGTTGCGCTGGCGAGTGCGCCGCTGGTATCAAATTGCAGCGTACCCATTTTGGTGGCGGCAGAACCGGCCACACTGCTGTCGAGCGAGTACAAATCCCAGTTGTTAGACGCGGTTTTCACGAAGTACACGTTGTTATCGTGCGCGTTACCCTGAGAGTCATAGGTGGTGATGCTGTTGACGTAGTTATAGGTGGTGTCGTCGTTAGCATTGAACGTCTTCGCCGCCGGAATAGCCGTGTCAGTAGAGTTCAGGTTAGCGACCATGGTGGCTGCGGTAGTGGCTTTCGCACTCATCATGGTGGTCGGAACGCTCAGCGCGGTAGGCTGCGCACCGGCGGCGATGGTCGGCGGCGTACCCGTTGCCGGATAGCCTGTCACGCTCAGACCCTGCGAGTTCACCAGATTGCGGTTAGCATCAAGGGAGAACTGGCCGTTACGCGAGTAATAAACCGTACCGCTGCTGTCGGCCAGACGGAAGAAACCGTTGCCGCTCAGCGCCACGTCCAGGCCACGTGACGTGTTGGTCGTGGTGCCATCGTTAAAGTTCTGCGTAACAGCCGCGACTTTAACGCCCATGCCTGCCTGAGAACCGGCAAACATATCGGCGAAAGAAGCGGTCGCTGTTTTGAACCCCACGGTGGCGGAGTTGGCGATGTTGTTACCGATCACGTCCAGGTCGGTGGATGCCGCGCTCAGGCCGCTGACTGCTTGGGAAAAGCTCATGTTAGCTCCATTTTACTGTGTGTAGTTGCTGCATGAAGTTAAGGATTTCAGCTCTTCTTCCTGCGAAGGAAGTGAGCCAACGGCTTACAAAATCTGGCGAACTGAATCGACGGAAGCGGTTCCCCGCACCCCGAGATCCAGCGCTGTGGTGCCTGATGAACTGGTGGTGACACCATTGACCAGCGCATAGTTAAGCGGGGTCGCGACCATTTGCTGTCCGTTGTTCAGGGCATTGATGCTGAAGGTGTAGCCGCCATCCGGTGCTTTGGTGCCATCGTCCTGCGTACCATCCCAGGTATAACTGTGAACACCGGCGGTCTGGCCGCCCAGCGAGATGGTTTTCACCACTTTGCCGGTGGAATCGCTGACGGTGGCCGTGGTGGTATCGGATGCTGTTTCCAGCTCAAAACCGAATGGCGTGGTGCTGACGGTGCCGTCAGTGTCACTGCCGACCAGAATGGCGCTGCCGGATACCATGACGCCGTGACCAATCAGGGAGCTGGCCTGTACGGAAGAACCGCTGGTGATTTGCCCCGAAATGCTGCCGAGTGTGGTATTGAGTTTTTCAATCCCGCTCACGGTGCTGATCTGTGCCAGCTGACTGGTCAGCTGACTGTTATCCATCGGGTTGGTCGGATCCTGGTTTTTCAGCTGTGCGACTAACAGCGTCAGAAAACTGCTGGATAAATCATCGGCAGAACTGGCGCCCGTAGTGGACGAACCGCCGGAACTGGTGCTGGTGATCGTGGTGTTGTCTGTGGTGTCATTAATCGACGTGGTAATGGCCATGGTTCGCTCCGCTATTGCCCCAGAGTGAGGGTTTTCATCATCAACGACTTGGTGGTGTTAAGCACTTCGACGTTGGCCTGATAACTGCGGGAAGCGGAGATGGTGTTCACCATTTCGCTGACCACATCTACGTTTGGCATCTTCACATAGCCCTTGGCATCCGCCATCGGATTGCCCGGCTGGAAGACCAGGCGGTCCGGAGACGGATCATCAACGACCTGCGCCACTTTCACGCCGCCCGTTTCCTGCCCCGGTGCCGCATCCACCTGAAAAACAACCTGCTTCGCTTTGTACGGCTGGCCATCAGGGCCGGTCACACTGTCGGCGTTGGCCATGTTACTGGCACTGACGTTCAGGCGCTGAGACTGCGCGGCAAGCGCAGAACCGGCGATATCAAAAATACCGAGCATTGACATGGGTTATTATCCTTGCAGCACCGACATCATCCCTTTGATCTGGCCGCCGAGGACGGTCAAATCGGTCTGATAGCGCACGCTGTTATCCGCGAAATTAGTACGTTCACGATCCATATCGACCGTGTTACCGTCGGCTGACGGCTGGTCAGGGATCCGATACATCAGATCCATATCTGCAGGCTGGACGTTCGACGCCGGAATATGGCGATCGGATGTCAACGCTAAAGACATACCGCTGCCACTCGCGCGCCCCTGCTCCATCACCTTCTGCAACTGACTGGCGAAATCGATATCGCGCGCCTGATACCCTGGGGTGTCGGCGTTGGCAATATTGGCTGAAAGTATTTCTTGCCGCTGGGCACGCAGGTTGAGCGCTTCCTGTTGGAACTGTAGTGCGGCGTTCAATTTGTCGAGCATGCGCCCTCCGCAAAGTGAGATTTTGGAGTCGACAGCATAAATGCGAGTGTCAACTGCCTATCGTCTGAATAAGCGCAAAATCGTCCGCTATTTGTTCCTTTAGGAATTGAAAAGTGCGCGTAGACTTGTCGCCAGTAGTAAGTTGGCACAAAGGTGAATTGCGTATGAACAGGCAGAGAATCCGTCGTTTCGGCATCACACTGGGCTGCATCTTTTTGGGTGCGACATCCGGTGCGGCGAGTTATGCACAGTCTGTGCCCGTGAAAAACGAGCAGGTCACAAGCGTGCCAGCTTCGGCGAACAGCGATACACTGCTGTCCTCGCAAATCCAGCAGTTCTTCCGCCAGCAATATGCGCAAAGCGGAATGCAGGTGACGGTGCTGGTCACCACACCCGCGGCGCGTCAGCCACAGTGTTTATCACCACAATTTATGCTTTCGCCCAACAGCCGTACCTGGGGCAATGTGTCAGTAGCGGTGAACTGTAACGGGCAAAAGAGTTATGTGCAGACCAAGGTACAGGTCAGCGGCACCTACTGGGTCGCGGCGAAAAATGTGCCGTCGGGCGCGCATCTGGCAGAAACGGATTTGCAGCAAAAAACAGGCCGTTTGGATTTATTGCCACCGAAGGCGATTCTCGACAGCAAACAGGCAATTAACGGCATTACGCTGCGCAATATCAGCATTGGTCAGCCGTTAACGCTTTCTATGTTACGACGTCCGTGGATGGTGCATGCAGGACAGGAAGTGCAGGTTCAGGCAACAGGCAGTGGATTCAATGTGTCGAGTGCCGGAAAGGCGATGAATAATGCAGCAGCGAATGACTCGGTGCGGATCAGAATGCCGTCAGGCGTGATTGTGAACGGGATGGTCGGCCCGGACGGCTCTGTGACAGTGGAGATTTAGCCCTGTATTGCAACCACTTTTGGACAAAAAGTTGCAATAAAGGCTAAAGTTATTTCGCCACATGTCGATAACAAACGTATCAGAGTCGTCTCACGACGGCATTTTTAGGGTTTTTGTGTTAATTAACAGCCCTGAATACCCTAACCGGAGAAAAGATTATGGCTATCGATCGCACGCAAGGTGTTTCACCTTTAACTTCGATCCAGCAGCGCGATCCTTCTGAAGCTTCTGTTCAGACTGCGCGCAAAGAAGGCACCGTTTCTGGCACCACCACCAGCGGTACGGCGGTGACCCTGAGTTCAGCGCAAGCGTCTCTGACTCAGTCCAGTGCTCAGGACATCAACACGGCACGTGTCGACGAACTGAAACAAGCTATCCGTGATGGCAAACTGACCATGGATACCGGCAAAATTGCCGATGCTTTGTTGCAGGACACGCAGGATTATCTCAAAGGTCTTTAAACTGAGGCTTCAGGATTAAAGACGATAGTTGGAAGGTATTAAGGCCCGATGAAGAACTTTATCAAGACCATGACTACCTTGGTTGAAACGTTGCAAGCTCTGGATCAAGTGATTAATCACGAACAAACGATACTTTGCTCGGGCCGCGTTAATGGTGCTGCCCTGCAACATATCACCGAGCAGAAAAGCTCACTGTTAGCTACGGTAGACTATCTTGATAAGCAGCGTCGTCAGCATGACGAGCGCCTGAAACAAAATGCCCCCTACTTAGATCCACAAGGGCAGCGTCAGCCGGAAATCACGGCAATGTGGGAAGAAGTCGTGCAACTGACCACTAAACTGAGTCAGATCAATCGCCATAACGGCATGTTACTGGGCAAACAAATTGCCTATAACACCGAGGCGCTGGCTATTCTCAATGCCAGCCAGACGCAGAAATTCTACGGACCGAACGGGCAGGAAACCGTGTCGGGGCAAACCGTACGCAAGATCTCTGTGTAGAGCCAGACGGGGGGAAACGCTTTCCCCTCAGCACGTCTCCCGCACGACAATTCATATCCACGATATTTATACCAAACCCGCCAGCTGCTCTAATGTCGCCGGGTCTTTTTCGACCAGCTTTATCAGCAAAATGGCCTGACGGTTAGGTTTCGCTCTGCCCTGTTCCCAGTTCTGATAGGTTGTCAGCGCGGTTTGCAGGTAATAGGCAAATACCGCCTGCGAAATATTCAGGGAGATATTCAGCGAGATAAAAGATTGCGCGGAGGGCCCGCGCAGTTTGAAGGGGGAAGTCTTTAACTCAGGCCGGGCACATCAAAGCCGGGCGTGACCGACAGCAGCATCCGCACCTGTTTTACCAGTTCGCTCATGCAGTCATCACGCATGCCGTAATTGTTGAGCTCTTTTTCCAGGGCAAACAAATACTGTGCGTTGGTGCCCAGCGGACCACTGGCCTGCGCAATCAGGGGCGCGATAACCTGATAATCGGTATCCGCTTCGTACTGCGGGTGTGAGGAGTCCATGATAAACACCAGCGCTGTCACCGTGCGGCCATCATCGAGTTCTAACTCGCACCAGGTCGGACGATAGCAGCCGGTCAGCATTTCACGCTTCCACAGCAATTCGAGTTCTTCGTGCAGTTTGTCTTCCGGCAGACGGAATGCCAGCCCGGTGGTCTGCCCGCCATCACGCAGCGCCAGCATGCGGCCCGGTTGCGCATGGGTTCCGCGCCCTGAAGTCAGACGTAAGCAGAAGGCACGGTGATAGCCGCGCAAAATGGCAGGCCGCGCCTCTTCGGAATCGAAAACCGGATTCCACATCAGCGAACCGTAGCCAAAAATCCAGACGGGGCTGTTATCGGGGCGACGCGCCAGTGTGCAGCTCAGTGAGGCGGCACGTTGTTCAGGGGTCAGGAGCATCGATTCGTCAATGCTGCCGAATGCTGTTTTACAATCTGCGTTACGCAGGAAATCTCGAGTTAACATTCATTCCCCCTTCGGTACGACTTACTTTTGAACATGCCATGCTGTTGACGCTGTGTTCTCCGCTATCGTGGTTGTGGACTGATCAGGTTATCGGACAGTTTTCGCCTTAACTTGAGGCGCTGACAGGGTTGATTCGGAATTTTATTATCACCCTGTCTGATGAAACCTTATTCGTTTCTTTCGTTGCAATCAAGATTGAGAGCGATCACAAAACGAAAATAAAATGATTATTTTGTGAACATTGTAAGAATATTGACATTTAAGAGGGAAATGACAGCAAAACCGGCAGGATACAGGCGGAAGTGTGAGAGATAACGGGTCAGGCGTTCCCCGACCCGCCGCCGACATCAGGATTTTTTAGGATGCCATTTGTCGTCATCGCCTTTTTTATAGCTGTGTTTTACCGCGGCCCACGCGACTTTGTGCGCGGTCTCTTCGCGGGAATCATCACCCTGACGATCTTTTGGCTTTGCATACTCATCCCACGCGCTGTTAAAGGCTTCTTTATAGATATCCTGCGCATGTGCCGGAAGAACATGACGAACAGAGTCAGGCAACGCTGAGCGGTTCTGATAAGGCATAACTTGCTCCTTTTTCATGGCGTTCATGATCGTTACATTTAATGTGTGCGCTTCAGGCGCACAGGGGTAAGTCTAGCGGCTAACCTCAGGTGACTCAGCCAGATTATTCCAAATCTCAGCCTGCGGGCTAAAAAACGCCAGATTTCTCCGATTTTTCATGTGGGTATAGGGATGATTTACAAAAATTGACGCATTACCCGCATAAACCCATTATTAAAAATCAAGCCATTGTTTTTATTATGTTTAAATAATTAACAATGAATATTAAGTTGAGTTTAAACTGACATTTATTTGATTCATGCAACAAAAAATAGCTGTCATAACAGTTTTTATAGATGAGTCATGATAATAATCTGTTAACAGATTAATTTATCTACTATACTTAACGAGTTACAATTTTATGCTGCTATGCATTTTGCTTACAACCGACAGACAGGCGGTTGTAAATTCGTGAGTGTTTATAAGGAGAATAATCATCATGGTGTCTTCACAGGAACATCCAAAAGTAAAAACCCGCCATCAGGAATACTCCCTGATTTTCCCTATTGCTGCCCTAATCGTTCTCGTCTTCTGGGGCAACAGCAGTAACTTTGCCTCAGTCGTCGGCATCAATTTAATCGCGCTGGTCGGTATTCTCGCCAGCGCCTTCAGCGTGGTACGTCACGCCGATGTCCTGGCACACCGTCTGGGCGAACCTTACGGCTCACTCATCCTCAGCCTTTCAGTGGTCATCCTCGAAGTCAGTCTGATTTCGGCCCTGATGGCGACAGGCGACGCCGCTCCGGCGCTGATGCGTGACACCTTATTCTCGATCATCATGATTGTTACTGCCGGTCTGGTCGGCGTTGCCCTGCTGCTCGGTGGCCGTAAATTTGCCACCCAGTATGTCAATCTCGGTGGTATCAAACAGTATCTGATGGCGATTTTCCCGCTGGCGGTGATCGTTCTCGTTCTGCCTGCCGCCCTGCCCGCTGGCAACTTCTCCACGCCACAGGCCTTGTTCGTTGCGGTAATTTCAGCGGCGATGTACGGCGTATTTCTGCTTATCCAGACCAAAACCCACCAGAGTCTGTTTATTTACGAGCATGAAGATGAAGGAGAAGAAGATGGACATGGAAAACCGTCTTCGAAGAGCAATCTGACGCACACGCTCTGGCTGATTGTCCATCTGGTGCTGGTCATTGCCGTTACCAAATTCAATGCCAACCCGCTGGAAAGTCTGCTGACCGAACTGAACGCCCCTGCACAGTTCACCGGCTTCCTGGTCGCGTTGCTTATTCTTTCTCCTGAAGGTCTGGGTGCCCTGAAAGCGGTACTGAAGAATCAGGTACAGCGCGCCATGAATTTATTCTTCGGGTCCGTGCTGGCAACGATCTCACTGACCGTTCCTGCGGTCACCGTGATTGCCACCCTGACCGGTCAGGAACTGATTTTCGGCCTGGCGCCGGCCAACATAGTGGTGATGCTGGCGGTTATGATCCTGTGCCAGATATCGTTCTCGACCGGGCGTACCAATGTGCTTAATGGTACTGCGCACCTGGCGTTGTTCTGCGCGTATATGATGCTGATAATGCTGTAACAACAAGACCTTGGGTTGCCACCCAAACTGGCCCTAAGAGGCGCCTGTCGCCGCGCCTCTTAGGAATCTCCGGCTCTTTCACTGCGCGCTCCGCTCGCTGGCTATGTTTCAGGTATCGCAGCGGCAGGCTGGAAAGCTTGCCGCTGCGCGGTTCCTTCATTTCGGGATTGCAGCCTTGGGTCTGCAACCTCTCATTCAGCAAGCTTTCTGAATCGCCCGCACGATCTTAAATTCAAAACCGATGATTTTAGTCTTTTAGATAAGTTTATTGGCGTGATTAAAATTCAGCTGAACGGAGCGGCTTCAAGACCTATGGCTTGAAGACCGAGAGAAGGCAGTGCGAAGCACCTGGATTTGCGCCACTCACCAATGCGCCAGAACATGTCCGTCATACCCGCGACAGCGCGCAGTGAAAAAAGCGCGGAGTCCAGAGGCCCGCGCGTTACCGGGTCTCTGGTCGGTGTGGGCCGACGCCCACGGTCTTGCAGTTGAAGTTGAAGTTGAAGTTGAAGT
>NZ_JYDG01000065.1:0-8551 GCF_003263545.1 Rahnella sp. AN3-3W3 | reverse complement strand
CTCGTGAGAGGGGAAGGTGCACAAGCAAACCTTGCTCTTTACGAGGAGCAGATCAGAAATCCCAGTCCTCGTCTTCGGTATTGACGGCTTTGCCGATCACATACGAGGATCCGGATCCGGAGAAGAAGTCGTGGTTTTCGTCGGCGTTTGGCGATAATGCGGAGAGGATCGCCGGATTCACATCCGCCATGCTGGCCGGGAACAGGGCTTCGTAGCCGAGATTCATCAGCGCTTTGTTGGCGTTGTAATGCAGGAATTTCTTCACGTCTTCGCTCCAGCCTACACCGTCGTACAGTTCTTCGGTGTAGCGGATCTCGTTGTCGTACAAATCCTGAATCAGATCAAACGCCTGCTCCTTGATCTGACGCTGACGCTCTTCGCTTTCCAGTGCCAGCGCTTTCTGGAATTTATAGCCGATGTAGTAACCGTGAACCGCTTCGTCACGGATGATCAGACGGATCAGATCCGCGGTGTTGGTGAGCTTGGCGCGGCTCGACCAGTACATCGGCAGATAAAAACCGGAGTAGAACAGGAACGACTCAAGGAACACGCTGGCGACTTTCTTCATCAGCGGATCTTCTCCGTCGTAATACGACAAAATGATCGCCGCTTTATTTTGCAGCGCGACGTTTTCCTCGCTCCAGCGGTAGGCTTCATCCACGTCCACGGTGGCGCACAGCGTCGAGAAAATCGAACTGTAAGAACGCGCATGCACCGCTTCCATAAAGCAGATATTCGAGTAAACCGCTTCTTCGTGTGGCGTCACCGCATCTTTCATCAGCGTCGGTGCGCCGACCACATTTTGCACGGTATCCAGCAGCGTCAGGCCGGTAAATACGCGGATCGTCAGTTGTTTTTCCTGCGCGCTGAGCGTCGCCCACGACGGAATATCGTTCGACAATGGCACCTTTTCCGGCAGCCAGAAATTCGAGGTCAGGCGGTTCCACACTTCGAGGTCTTTATCGTCCTGGATT
Source organism: Rahnella sp. AN3-3W3 (assembly GCF_003263545.1). Classification (NCBI taxonomy): domain Bacteria; kingdom Pseudomonadati; phylum Pseudomonadota; class Gammaproteobacteria; order Enterobacterales; family Yersiniaceae; genus Rahnella; species Rahnella sp. AN3-3W3. Next base: position 7,577 of record NZ_JYDG01000065.1, on the reverse strand, counting down.
TTGTTCCAGTTGATGGCTTTGCTGACCGGTTGGGGTACTAACCTTTGTTTTACTGTGAATGATTTTACTGCGCTCATCTTTTAAGTCCTTTCAATCGGTTACAGCGTGCAGGAAACGCAGCCCTGAACTTCGGTGCCTTCCAGCGCCATCTGGCGCAGACGGATGTAATAAATGGTTTTGATGCCTTTGCGCCAGGCGTAAATCTGCGCTTTATTGATGTCGCGCGTGGAGGCGGTATCGCGGAAGAATAGCGTCAGTGACAACCCCTGATCGACGTGCTGTGTGGCTTCGGCGTAGGTATCAATGATTTTTTCCGGGCCGATTTCGTAGGCATCCTGGTAGTAATCCAGATTGTCATTGGTCATAAACGCCGCCGGATAATACACGCGTCCAATCTTGCCCTCTTTACGGATTTCTACGCGGGACACAATCGGGTGAATACTCGACGTCGAATTATTGATATAAGAAATAGAACCAGTCGGCGGCACCGCCTGTAAATTCTGGTTATACAGCCCGTGCTGCATCACGGAATCTTTCAGCGCCGCCCAGTCTGCGGTGGTCGGAATAGCAATCCCGGCGTCAGCAAACAGTTCGCGCACGCGGTCGGTTTTCGGCTGCCATTTCGCCGCCAGTGCGTCATCGACATATTTGTCAAAATACGCGCCGCTGGCGTAGGTGGAATCTTTGAAACCTTTAAACGACTGCTGGCGCTCGATAGCGATCTGGTTCGAGGCGCGTATCGCATGGAAAGCCACGGTGCAGAAATAGATATTGGTGAAATCCAGACCTTCTTCTGAGCCGTAATAAATACGCTCGCGGCACAGATAACCGTGCAGGTTCATCTGCCCGAGGCCGATGGCGTGCGAATCCTGATTCCCCTGATCGATAGATGGCACCGAACGGATATGGCTCATGTCAGAGACTGCCGTCAGCGCGCGAACCGCCATTTCTACGGTATTGCCGAAATCCGATGAATCCATCGCCGAGGCGATATTCAGTGAGCCGAGATTACAGGAAATGTCTTTGCCAATTTCCTGATAAGACAGGTCTTCGCCGTAGATCGTCGGCGAATTCACCTGCAAAATCTCCGAACACAGGTTGCTCATATTGATGCGACCTTTGATCGGATTGGCGCGGTTCACCGTGTCTTCAAACATCATGTACGGATAGCCGGATTCAAACTGAATCTCCGCCAGCACCTGGAAGAATTCGCGCGCGTTGATTTTGCTTTTGTGAATGCGTTTGTCATTCACCATCTCGCGGTATTTCTCGCTGATGCTGATTTCAGACATCGGCACGCCGTACACTTTCTCCACGTGATACGGCGAGAACAGGTACATATCTTCGTTGTTCTTCGCCAGTTCGAACGTGATATCCGGAATGACCACACCGAGCGACAGCGTTTTAATACGGATTTTTTCGTCGGCGTTTTCGCGCTTAGTATCGAGGAAACGCAGAATATCCGGGTGATGAGCGTTCAGATACACCGCCCCCGCCCCCTGACGCGCGCCGAGCTGATTGGCGTAAGAGAAGGCATCTTCCAGCATCTTCATGATCGGAATAACGCCGGAAGACTGGTTTTCGATGCGCTTGATCGGCGCGCCCACTTCACGGATGTTGGTCAGCATAAAGGCCACGCCGCCGCCGCGTTTGGAGAGCTGTAAGGCCGAGTTGACCGAGCGACCGATAGATTCCATGTTGTCTTCAATGCGTAACAGGAAACAGGATACAAGTTCGCCGCGCTGTTTTTTTCCGCAGTTGAGGAATGTCGGCGTTGCTGGCTGGAAGCGGCCGGAAATGATCTCATCAACAAAATGGCGGGCGAGCTGAATATCGCCGCGTGCCAGCGTCATTGCCACCATGCACACGCGATCTTCATAACGCTCAAGGTAGCGTTTGCCGTCAAAGGTTTTCAGCGTGTAGCTGGTGTAATACTTGAATGCGCCCAGAAAGGTCTGGAAGCGGAATTTTTTGGCGTAAGCCTGTTTGAATAACGCTTTAATATCGTCAAAGGCGTACTGATCCAGCACGGCGGCCTCGTAATAGCCTTCTTCCACCAGATAACGCAGTTTCTCCGCCAGATTATGGAAAAACACCGTGTTTTGATTGACGTGTTGCAGGAAGTATTGGCGCGCGGCCAGGCGGTCTTTATCAAACTGGATCTGGCCGTTAACGTCGAACAGATTCAGCATCGCGTTAAGCGCGTGATAATCCGGGCTGCTGGTGCCGGGGTCGGTAATTGCTAGTTCTGTCGCTGCCAAAATTCTGTTACTCCCTGTCTGACCTTTGCAACGTCTTCCGGCGTTCCCAGCAATTCAAAGCGGTACAGGTAAGGCACCTGACACTTCTGGGAAATAATCTCACCGGCAATGCAATACGCTGCGCCGAAGTTGGTGTTACCGGCGGCGATAACGCCGCGGATGAGTGAACGGTTATGTTCATCGTTCAGAAAACGGATCACTTGAGTCGGCACCGCGCCTTTGGACGATCCGCCGCCGTAGCTCGGCACCACCAAAATATACGGTGTGTCGACACGCAATTTTTCAGGCTGACGATCTATCGGGATGCGGATCGCCGGCAATCCCGTTCTGCCGACGAAGCGATGGGTGTTTTCTGAACTGCTGGAAAAATAGACCAACGGATTCATCCGCCGGTCCTCAGAACGCGTTCTGAAGCTGGCGCAGGGCGCTGATTTTGTCCGGACGGAAACCAGACCAGTGGTCGTCGCCGGCTACAATCACCGGAACCTGCTGATAACCCATCGCACGAACCTGCCCGAGAGCCTGCTCATCCTGAGTCAAATCGACAACTTCGTAGGCGATGCCTTGTTTATCTAATGCACGGTAAGTCGCGTTGCACTGGACACAGTCTGGTTTACTGTAAATAATAATGCTCATGATTTGTATTTCCATCTAGTAAGAAATCAGAGACAATTTTTGCCTGCCCGCTGCGCGGCTGTTTCAGCCGGGGGAAAGGCGCGAGAGTCGGTGCCATCGTGGCGTTCCGATGGACTGAATACTAGATGTGGTGATTTAAATTTTCAACCACACAATATGTAGATTTTCTAAATTTGCTTATTGCAAAAACGGCTAAGCCCGCAGGCAGCGGGCTGGAGAGGGGAAACTTTTTTTAGTTTAATTTTTAAGCGGTCAGATTACTGGCGCATACCCACCGCGAGGCGGTTAAACGCATTCATCAGACCGATGGCGAAGGTCAGTTCTGAGATTTCCACGTCGCTGAATTGTGCTTTCAGTGGCTCAAAGGCGTTATCCGGTGCGCCGGTAGCGGCAATCAGAGTGAGTGATTCAGCCCAGGCCAGCGCCGCGCGTTCACGCTCAGAATACGCGTGGCTGACCTGCCAGCCCGCCAGCTGATCCAGTTTGGTCTGCGCGACCTCCATTTTACGCAACGCTTTGGAATGCATATCCAGGCAATAGGCGCAGCCGTTAATTTGTGACACACGCAGGAACGCCAGCTCGATAATCACGTTATCCAGCGGACCGTTTTCCAGTGCGCCGAGCGCGGCTTTCATCGGTTCCATCACTGAAGAAGACAGGGAATAGTAAGGCAGGCGAAGTGCAGTCATGATGATTTCCTCTGGGCGTTTTGGGCTAAACAGCGACGCAGGGTGCGTCTCAATGACCGCTACTTTACGCTGCGTATGGTCTATACTACAGAGCCATAAAATACATATTTATACAGGTCATGATGCGCGGCTTCAGTCTTTCCTTTCAGCTCGATCCCCGGCACAAAGCACCGCTTTACCGCCAGATTTATCAGCGGGTAAAACAGGCGATCATGGCAGGACAGCTTAAACGCGGCAGCCGTATGCCGTCGGTGCGGGCGATGGCCAGTGAACTCGGCGTGGCGCGCGCCACGGTGGAAAATGCCTATGGCCTGCTGATGGCGGAAGGCTTTTTGCAAAGCCGCGGACAGGCCGGAACGGTGGTCAGCGCGCCGGAAAGTTTATCCTCCCCCGAGCCAGCGCCGGTCAGAAAAGACGCCGGGCGTAAGCTCATCAACCCGATGTTGCCTTCTGTTTCTTCCCTTCCTTTCCAGCTCGGACTTCCGGCGCTGGATGCGTTCCCGCGTGCTATCTGGTCGCGCATTGTCTCAAGGCAAATCCGTCACACCGGCATGAATGATTTAGGCCATCCGCCGCTGGCGGGTACAGACGTTTTACGCCACGCCGTCGCCCGTTATCTGCAACTTTCCCGCGGATTTAGCTGCCGTCCTGAACAGATATTTATTTGCGGCGGCTATGCGCCGGTACTGGATTTGATTATCGGCAGTCTGCTGCAACCGGGCGACGGCGTCTGGCTGGAAGACCCGGGTTATCCGGTTACGCAGGCATTTTTCCGTGCGGCAGGTGCGGTTGCCATGGCGGTGAACGTGGATGATGAGGGCATGAATGTGCCGCAGGCGGTGAAGCAGTTTCCTGACGCACGATTTGCCGTTGTTACGCCCGCGCACCAAAGCCCGACCGGCGTGACCATGAGTTTAGCGCGGCGCATGGCGCTGCTGGACTGGGCAGCACAGCAACAAGCGTGGATTATTGAAGATGATTACGACAGCGAGTTCCGTTATCACGGACAGCCTTTGCCTTCGCTGAAAAGTCTCGATACACAGGGAAGGGTGATTTACGCCGGAACGTTCAGCAAAGTGATGTTTCCGGCGCTTCGCTGCGGCTATGTGGTGGTGCCGGAAAGTCTGGTGGAAAAAATTGAGGCGTATTGCCCGCTGCGAATTTGCGGCACGCCGCCGTTGGTGCAAAGCAGTATCGCGGAGTTCATCGAACAGGGGCATTTCTACCGGCATCTGAAACGGATGCGCCAGCTTTATGCTGAACGCCGTGGTTATCTCGAACAGGCGCTGACGGCGCAGTTTCCGGCCGGGGTGTTACGCGTGAATCAGCAGGTCGGTGGGATCCAGTTATCCGCCAGCCTGAATACCCGTCTGGATGACGCGCTGATCGCCAGACATGCCCGCGAACAGGGGCTGGCGGTGCAGGCGCTTTCCGACTGGCAGGTTGAGCGGCGTGAGCGTGGCGAAGCGTTACGCCCGAACGGTTTGCTGATGGGGTTTCCTAATATCAGTTCTCAGGAGCAGGCGGACGCACTGGTGCAGCGGCTGGAGGGGGTGATTTCTGGTTTTCTGAAATAGAAAACGGAGCCCGAAGGCTCCGTCGTCTTTTTAGCAATTACGCGGCAATGAGGGAGCCACGCGGATGTTTCAGCTTTTTAAGGCATATTCCCGACACAGGAGTGAAACATCACTAATTGCCTTTTTTGTTAGCGACGTCCCAGAAGGACACCGATAACAATACCGATTGCCGCACCGGCACCGACGCCATACCACGGATTATCTTTCACATAATCATTGGCTGTAGCCGCCGCATCACGTGCCTGCTGGCTAATTTTATCGGTGTTAAAACGTGCGCGTGTATCACGCAGAACGCCCTGTGCTTTGCTGCGGAGTTTATCCAATTCATCCTTAGATTTATCGCCTGCAGACTGAAGTACTTCATCCAGCGTATCTGCCAGCAGGGTTACGTCCTGATTGATATTTTTTTCTACTTTATCTGTTTTCTTAAACATTCCGTCTCTCCTTGTGTGACTGTTGGATTAAGCATAGACCATAATGTCGTACCAGATGGTTCTTTAAGGACAAAGACCTGTGATGATGGGGCTTTACAGGCCATGACCCTGTGGCAGCAAGTCAGGCGGGGCGCGGGCTGACGTGATACGTCTCAGATTTCTCTGCAAAACGAAATCTGCGTTACAGCCAATAACATTTTTAGCCCGTTTCGAGGCTAAAACCTGTTTATACTGTTGATTCCACTCTCTGTGATCTCATTTTCGGGTCCGCCCATGTCTTTAAGTACGCTTCGTTCTAACGCTCTGCTCAATAAACGCATTTTGTCGTTCATGCTGTTTACCTTCGTTGTCTATCTGACCATCGGCTTACCGCTCGCCGTCTTGCCAGGCTTTGTGCATAATACGCTGGGATACAACTCGGTGCTGGCGGGACTGGTGATCAGCGTTCAGTATTTTTCAACGCTCATCAGCCGCCCGCATGCCGGGCGTTACGCGGATATGCTTGGGCCAAAACGGGTGGTGATTTTTGGTCTGATTTGCTGCGGGATGAGTGGCGTGTTTTACGCGATTGCCTTCTGGTTTGCTGCTTATCCGCTGGCGAGCCTGCTATTACTTTGTCTGGCACGCGTTTTCTTAGGCGTAGGCGAAAGCTTCGGCAGCACCGGAACCACCTTGTGGGGGATTGGCGCGGTGGGGGCGAAACATACGGCGCGGGTGATCTCGTGGAACGGTGTGGCTACCTATGGCGCGATGGCTGTCGGCGCGCCGCTCGGAGTATTGCTCAACCATGCTTACGGGCTGATGGGCGTAGCCGTTCTGATTATTGTCGCTGCTGCATTTGCCGCCATTCTTGCCTGTATGAAAGCGGCGATTTCTGTCACCGCCGGTAAACGTATTGCCTTTAAAGCGGTGGTTGGACGCATCTGGCTTTACGGACTGGGGCTGGGTTTCGGCACGATCGGGTTCGGCGTTATCGCCACCTTTATCACACTGTATTACGCCGATAAAGGCTGGAGCGGAGCGGCGTTCACGCTTACTTTATTCAGCCTCGGATTTGTTGGCGCGCGTCTGATTTTCGGCAATATGATTAATCGCTTTGGTGGCCTGCGCGTGTCACTGGTTTCGTTTGTGTTTGAAGTGGCGGGGTTGCTGATGATCTGGCTGGGGCACGATCCGCTTTCTGTGCAGTTTGGCGCGTTCCTTACCGGCTCGGGTTTCTCGCTGATTTTCCCTGCGCTGGGCGTGGAGGCGGTAAAACAGGTGCCGCCGCAAAATCAGGGCACGGCGCTGGGCTTATATTCTGCATTTTTAGATCTCGGGCTGGGGATCACCGGACCGGTTGCCGGACTGATTATTTCGCATCTGGGCACGCCCTCTATTTATCTGGCGGCAGCTTTTATGGTCGTGGTCGCCTGGTTACTGACACTCAAAATATGGCTGCAAAACGCGCGTCAGACTCAGGCTGAATAACCATTTTACAGTGTGAATGCTGAGTGTAGATAAATCCTAAATACGCCAAAATCTGGGATAAACGCATTGTCTGGCAGAGTTATTGCGGTAAGGTCGCCTTGCGGTTAAAGAAGCGAGGAGCAACCATGTATTTACGGCCAGATGAAGTGGCACGCGTTTTAGAAACATCAGGTTTTGAACGCGATTTTATTGATGATAAGGCTTACGGTTACCGCCGGGGCGAGCATTATGTGTATGTAAACCGGGAAGCGCGGTTTGGCCGGACTGCCCTGGTAATACACCCGGCGCTGAAAGAGCGCAGTGAGCGTTTTGCGGAACCGACAGCATCGTTTCGCAGCAGCGATGCGTACAAGAATTTCCCGCTGGATGTTTCCAGCGACAACGAAACCTATTATGGAATTTGCCACGGTTTCAGTTCGCGTCAGATTCTGGCGAGCTATCTGGATAATGTATTCAGATAATCAGGCAGGTCGATCTGATAAGAAAAAGCCGCTGAATCAGCGGCTTTTT
>NZ_JYDG01000064.1:0-26737 GCF_003263545.1 Rahnella sp. AN3-3W3 | reverse complement strand
CTTGGCAAGGTCGTGCTCTACCAACTGAGCTATTCCCGCTCTGCGCACTCAACGAAATTCTTCATCGGTACGGGGTGCGCATTATACGAGAAATCCTTTTAGCCGCAAGCCCCTGAAAGCAAAAAAATGAATTTTTCGTTCAAGTGCCGATTAAAACACCAAACCGGTGAATTAATCAGCGAAACACGGTGAATTCGTGCTCCGCAGCGCAATAAAAAATATTTCAGTTATTGTGGAGATTAATAAAGTGTTCGCGGTAGTACGCCAGTTCCGCGACCGATTCACGGATATCGTCCAGCGCCTGATGGGTGTTCTGCTTCTTAAAGCCACTCAGCACTTCCGGTTTCCAGCGACGCGCCAGTTCTTTGAGCGTACTGACGTCCAGATAGCGGTAATGGAAATAGGCTTCCAGCTCCGGCATGTACTTAAACAGGAAGCGTCTGTCCTGCCCGACGCTGTTACCACAAATCGGCGATTTACCCTCCGGAACCCATTCGCGCAGAAACTCGATGGTTTTTTGCTGCGCCGCATTGTCATCAAACGGGCTGGCTTTCACACGTTCCACCAGACCGCTGCCGGTGTGCGTGCGTACATTCCAGTCGTCCATCAGCGCCAGCTGAGCGTCAGACTGATGCACTGCCATCACCGGCCCTTCGGCCAGAATGTTCAGATGCGCGTCGGTCACCAGCGTGGCAATCTCAATAATGCGGTCACGTTCAGGATCCAGACCGGTCATTTCCAGGTCGATCCAAATTAAGTTCGAGTCATTTGCAGCCATGATGTGTCCTGTTACAAAGTAGAGAGTTGACGGAGATCTCCGTCATTCGGGCATTTAATATAAAATAGCTGGTATCATAGTCGTTTTGGTCGCACCGAGCGATTAAAGCCAGTTAAGTGAGGCGCAGTGACTAAGTCAAAACTGTCTAAAGGGCAACAACGTCGCGTTCAGACTAACCATCAGCGTCGTCTGACACAGACCGACAAACGGAAAGAGCTGGACGATTCTCTGCATGGCGAACCGCAGGACGGTGTTGTCATCAGCCGTTTCGGGATGCATGCGGACGTTGAAGCGGCCGACGGCAGCCAGCACCGTTGCAATATCCGCCGTACCATCCGTTCTCTGGTCACCGGTGACCGCGTTGTATGGCGCGCCGGGGAAAACACCAGTGTGAAAGGCATCGTCGAGGCGGTACACGAACGCACCTCCGTTCTGACACGCCCTGATTTCTATGATGGCGTGAAACCCATCGCCGCGAACATTAACCAGATTGTGATTGTCTCCGCCATTCTGCCGGAGCTGTCGCTTAATATCATCGACCGTTATCTGGTTGCGTGCGAAACCGTGGAAGTTGAGCCGCTGATTGTGCTCAACAAAATCGATCTGCTTGATGACGAAGGTCGTAAATTCGTTCAGGGCATGATGGATATCTACCGCAATATCAATTATCGCGTACTTGAAGTGTCGAGCCAGACCGGCGAAGGCATGCCAGCGTTTGAAACGGCGCTGACCGACCGCATCAGTATTTTCGCGGGTCAGTCGGGTGTGGGTAAATCAAGCCTGCTGAACGCCCTTCTGCCACCGGATGAAAAACAAATTCTGGTGAACGAAGTGTCTGATAACTCAGGTCTTGGCCAGCACACCACCACGGCAGCGCGTCTGTATCACTTCCAGCATGGCGGCGACGTTATCGATTCCCCGGGCGTGCGTGAATTTGGTTTGTGGCACCTTGCGCCAGAGCAGATCACCCAGGGCTTTGTCGAATTCCGTCCTTTCCTCGGCTACTGCAAATTCCGCGACTGTAAACACGGCAGCGATCCGGGCTGTGCAATCCGTGACGCCGTAGACCGTGGCGAAATTGCCGAAGAACGTTTCGATAACTACCACCGTATTCTGGAAAGTATGGAAGACGTAAAAACGCGTAAAAACTTTGACGCGCTTTAATGCTAATTAATTGAATTAACATGTTAATGGCAAACGGGTGAAGTTAACGGAAGTTGAACCGTTGATTTCACCCCGTTACAATCCTCCGCCATACAACACTGCGTGACCCTGAACAGGATTCAGGGTTTCCTGCAAAATGGCCGGTAACGCCGGTCATTCATACCATCCAAGAGGTTTTCCCCGTGCTGGACAGTATCAAAATCAAACTTCAATACTTACTTCCTAAACAAGGACTGACCCGTCTTGCTGGCTGGGGCGCGGATAAACGTGCCGCCACGCTGACCCATTGGGTGATCAAAGCCTTTGCGCGTTTTTATAACGTCGACATGAAAGAAGCACAAAATCCGGATCTGAAATCTTACGCGACATTCAACGAATTCTTCGTCCGTCCGCTGCGCGATGGCGCGCGTCCGGTGGTCAGCGGTTTAGATATGCTTTGCCTGCCAGCCGACGGTGCAGTCAGTCAGTTAGGCGCAATTACCGATGGCAAACTGTTCCAGGCCAAAGGCCATTTTTACAGTTTAGAAGCGCTGCTGGCGGGTAACTATCTGCTGGCAGAGCAGTTCAGAGACGGTCAGTTCGCCACTATCTATCTGGCACCGCGCGATTATCACCGTGTGCATATGCCGTGCGACGGCGTGCTGCGCGAAATGATTTATGTGCCGGGCGATTTGTTCTCCGTGAATCCGCTGACTGCCGCCAACGTGCCGAATCTGTTCGCCCGTAACGAGCGCGTCATCTGCGTCTTTGATACTGAATTCGGTCCGATGGTGCAGATTCTGGTTGGCGCAACGATTGTCGGCAGTATTGAAACCGTCTGGGCTGGCTGTGTCACACCGCCGCGCGAAGGCATTATTAAGCGCTGGACCTATCCGGCTGCAGGCGAAGAAGGCGCAATCGCACTGGAAAAAGGTCAGGAAATGGGCCGCTTCAAACTGGGTTCCACCGTGATCAACCTGTTTGCAGCAAATCAGACCCGTTTCATGCCAAATTTGAAAAATGGCACCGTGACCCGCATGGGCGAACCGTTCGCCGAAGCTCTGCGTACACCAGCAACTGCAACGGCGGAACCGGTTATAGCAGAACCGATCATCGCGGAACCTGTCGTTGCAGAAACTGTAGTTACGGAGCCTGTAGTTACGGAGCCTGTAGTTACAAAACCTGTAATTGCTGAGCCTGTAGTTACAAAGCCTGTAGTCGCTGAGCCTGTGGTTACCGAAGTCCCTGTCAAAACAGAAACACCAGCAGGTGTGGCAACGGCTGAACCACAAGCGCCTAAAGACTACTGAGTTCAGACTGAACTGACATAAAGAACTGAAGAAAAGGATGTGACCGAGTGCGCCTGATCCCCGCCTTGCTGACGAGTTTACTGCTATCCCTGCCATTGATGGCGGGTGCGGCGCCGACTGAAGATCAGCTCAAACAGGAACTGAAACAGGCGGAAGCCAACAAAGAAATGGCCAATCAGACACAGGTGGTTGAGGCGCTGCAAAGCGCGCTCAACTGGCTGAATGAAGCCAGTGTTTCAGCCGGTCGCACCGAGCAATACCAGAAGGTCATTGATGACTTCCCAAAACTGACGCAGGCACTGCGTCAGGAATTACAAAATCAGCCGGACAAACCGCCAGCGGTTGATGGCAGCATTCCTACTGCTCAGCTCGAGCAGCAAATTCTGCAAGTCAGCAGCCAGCAGCTGGAAGAAACCCGCCAGTTACGTCAGGAGCAGGATCGCTCACGGGATATCAGCGATTCACTGAGTCTGATCCCGCAGCAGCAATCTGAGGCCCGCAATGCACTTGGTGACATTGAGCAGAGGATGCAGGCGGCAACGGCGGCAGCCACATCGTCCCCGCTGGCACAGGCGCAGCTGAGTGCCTTGCAGGCGGAATCTGCCGCGCGCAAAGCCAAAGTTGATGAACTGGAGCTGGCTCAGCTTTCTGCCAATAACCGGCAGGAATTGTCGAGAATGCGCACCGATCTCTACAAAAAGCGCGCCGGTTATCTGGATCAGCAATTACAGGCTTTACGCAATACGCTGAATAATCAGCGCCAGCGTGAAGCCGAACAGGCGCTGGAAAAAACCGAGTTGCTGGCCGAGCAAAGTGGCGAACTGCCGCATTCCATCAGTCAGCAATTGCAGTCCAACCGTGAGTTGTCGCTGGCACTGAATCAGCAGGCGCAGCGGATGGATCTGATATCTTCCCAGCAACGTCAGGCTGCCGCTCAGACACAGCAGGTGCGTCAGGCGATCAATACCATTCGCGAACAGGCGCAATGGCTCGGTGCATCCAATCTTCTGGGGGAAACGCTGCGGGCGCAGGTCTCCCGTCTGCCGGAAATGCCAAAACCGCAACAGCTTGACCGCGACATGGGCCAGCTACGCGTTCAGCGTCTGCACTATGAAGATTTACTCGATAAGCAGCCGATTTATCGTCAGGCACGGCAGGACGACGGCAAGCCGCTGACCGCCGCGCAGCAGAAAATTCTTGATGCCCAGTTGCGGACTCAGCGTGATTTGCTCAATTCCCTGCTTTCAGGCTGTGATACCCAAATTCTTGAACTGACCAAGCTGAAAGTGGCCAACAGTCAGCTGGTCGAAGCGCTGAATGACGTACATGAGGCCGCTCACCGCTATCTGTTCTGGGTGGCGGACGTCAGCGCCATCGGGATTTCTTATCCGGTGCAGGTGGCGCATGACCTGAAACGTCTGGTGTCACTGGATTCACTGACTCAGCTCGGCGGCGCTTTCATGATGATGGTCACCAGCAAAGAAACGCTGTTGCCGCTGTTTGGCGCACTGATCCTGGTGATTATCAGCATCAGTTCCCGCAAGCATTACTATGCATTCCTTGAACGTGCCAGCAGCCGGGTCGGTAAAGTTACGCAGGATCAGTTCTCGCTGACGATGCGTACCGTGTTCTGGTCGATCCTGGTGGCGATGCCGCTGCCGGTCTTGTGGGCCGCGCTGGGCTTCGGGCTGCAAAGTGCCTGGCCGTATCCGATTGCGGTGGCGATTGGTGATGGCGTGACCGCTACGCTGCCGATTCTGTGGGCGTTTATGGTCAGCGCAGCACTGGCACATCCTCAGGGGCTGTTTGTCGCGCACTTCGGCTGGCCGCAGCGTGCCGTTTCACGCGCACTGCGCTATTACGCGCTGTCGATCTGGGTCATGGTGCCGCTGATTATGGCGCTAATTACTTTCGATAATCTCAATGACCGCGAATTCTCCAATACGCTCGGGCGGTTGTGCTTTGTCATTCTCTGTCTGGTGGTGGCGCTGGTCACTCACAGCCTGAAACGTGCCGGTATCCCGCTGTATCACGATAAAAAAGGCAACAGCGAAAACGTCATTAACAAAACGCTGTGGTGGATGCTGCTGGGCGCGCCAATTGTGGCGGCGCTGGCCTCGCTGCTGGGTTATCTGGCGACGTCACAGGCGTTACTGGCGCGTCTGGAAACCTCGGTGGCCATCTGGTTCGTGCTGCTGGTGATTTATCACATTATCCGCCGCTGGATGCTGATCCAGCGACGTCGTATTGCTTTCGAGCGCGCCAAACAGCGCCGTGCGGAAATGCTGAATCAGCGCGCCCGTGGTGAAGAGGATGCGAATCACGTCAACACCAGTAACGAAGGTACGGTAGAAGTGGAAGAACCGGTGGTCGATCTGGATGCGATCTCCGCGCAATCATTACGCCTCGTTCGTTCGCTGCTGACGCTGATCGCGCTGATCTCAGTGATCTTCCTGTGGTCTGAGATCCATTCAGCCTTTTCGTTCCTGGAAAATATCCATCTGTGGCAGGTGGCCTCCACCGTGCAGGGCGTGGAAAGTATGCAGCCGATCACCCTCGGATCGGTACTGATCGCCATTCTGGTGCTGATTATCACCACGCAGCTGGTGCGTAATTTGCCTGCACTGCTTGAACTGGCCTTGCTGCAACATCTGGATCTGACGCCGGGCACCGGTTACGCCGTGCTGACCGTCACCAAATACGTGTTGTTGCTGATTGGTGGCCTGACCGGCTTCTCGCTGATCGGCATCGAATGGGCAAAACTGCAATGGCTGGTCGCCGCACTGGGTGTCGGGCTGGGCTTTGGTTTGCAGGAGATTTTCGCCAACTTTATTTCCGGCCTGATCATCTTGTTTGAAAAACCAATCCGTATCGGCGATACCGTGACGATCCGCAATCTGACCGGCAGCATCACCAAGATCAACACCCGCGCCACCACGATCGCTGACTGGGACCGCAAAGAGATTATCGTGCCGAACAAGGCCTTTATCACCGAGCAGTTCATCAACTGGTCGCTGTCGGATTCCGTCACCCGTGTTGTGCTCACCGTTCCTGCGCCGTCAGAAGCCAATTCGGAAGAAGTGACGGAAATCCTGTTGAATGCGGCGCACCGCTGCTCGCTGGTGCTGGATATGCCTGCGCCGGAAGCCTATCTGGTTGATTTACAGCAAGGTATTCAGATTTTCGAGTTGCGTATGCACGCCGCTGAAATGGCGCACCGTATGCCGCTTCGTCATGAAATCCATCAGCTGATCCTGGCCGGATTCCGCGAGCACGGCATCACACTGCCGTTCCCGCCATTCCAGGTGCGTATGGAAACACTGCATCGTGCGCAAAATGGCAATAACGCGACCTTTACCAGCAGCAGCGGCAGTGGCCGCAGCGGAAACAGTTCGCGCTCGCCGGGCGATTTATAGCAGTCGATTTACAGCAGTAACAAGTACAGCAAAAGGGCAGATTCCTCTGCCCTTTTTAATACCCGCAGTTTAGAGACCGGCGATCAGCGCCGCCGCCGCTTTGCGATGGTGTGATATCAGCGATCTGATATCCATGCCGACAATTTCACCGTCAATGACCCGCCATTTTCCGCCGACCATCACGCGATCGGCTTTTTCCGCGCCACACAGTAATAGCGCGGCAATCGGATCATGGCTGCCGCTAAAACGTAGTTCATCGAGTTTAAACAGCGCCAGATCGGCCTGTTTGCCCACGGCAATCTGCCCGATATCATCGCGACCGATAAGCTTCGCCGAACCGCGCGTCGCCCAGCCCAGGACTCTTTCCGGCGTGACGTATTCCGCACCGTATTTCAAACGTTGCAGATACAATGCCTGCCGCGCTTCATACATCAGATTTGAGGCATCGTTCGACGCAGAGCCGTCAACGCCCAGACCAATCGGCACGCCAGCCGCTTCCAGATCACGTGTCGGACACATGCCGGACGCCAGTCGCATATTCGACACAGGGCAATGACAGATACCGGTGCCCGCCGCGCCCAGACGACGGATCTCATCGTCGTTAAAATGAATACCGTGCGCCAGCCACGTGCGGTCGCTCAGCCAGCCGACGCTTTCCAGATAATCAACTGTACGCAGGCCAAACATTTTCAGGCAAAACTGTTCTTCATCCAGCGTTTCCGCCAGATGTGTATGCAGCCGGACGTCTTCGCGCTGCGCCAGCCTGGCACTCTCGCGCATAATCTCGGTCGTGACCGAAAACGGCGAGCACGGCGCCAGCGCAATCTGCATCCATGCACCCTCGCCGCGCTGGTGATAGCGGTCAATAAGACGCTGGCTGTCCTGCAAAATCACCTCGCCCGACTGCACCGTCTGTTCCGGCGGCAGACCGCCCTGTTCTTCGCCAAGACTCATTGAGCCACGGGTCAGCAACGCACGCATACCCAGTTCACGGACCACATCGACCTGCACATCAATGGCTTCTTCCATACCCTGCGGGAAAAGATAATGGTGGTCGGTGGTGGTGGTGCAGCCGGAAAGCAGCAGCTCAGCCATCGCGACGCGGCTTGCCAGCCCCAGCGCATCCGGCCCTAAACGAGCCCACACGGGATAAAGCTTTTTCAGCCACGGGAATAACGGCACGTTGACCACAGGCGCCCAGGCGCGGGTCAGTGTCTGATAGAAATGGTGATGTGTATTGATGAGGCCCGGCAGCAGTACAGATTCTGAGGCATCAAAGATGTGATCGACCGGGTGTGAGGGATGCTGACCAGAGGCCAGCACTTCGGCAATTTTCTGCCCCTCAATGACGATGCCGCCACGGGCATCGAGTTCATTGGCGGTAAAAACTGCCAGCGGATTTTTGATCCACATGCGTTGTTCTGACATGTCTGACTTCCTTTTTTAGGGTCACAATAAATTCAAAAAGTGAGTCAGCTCAGTTATGCCCTGTCTGCTGATCCAGGGGCGCAACGCGCGGGATTTCAGTGAACCTTAACTTCCTGTGCCGCAACACTTGTGCTGCGTTCTGCCGGCATCAGTAAGTTGAGCAGGATAGCGAGAACGCCACCACTGGTCACCGCATGGCCGAAAATATTACCGACGATTGGCGGGAACTGACCCAGGACATCCGGCACCGCTTCAATGCCCAGACCGATGCCAAAGGCGATAGCGATAATCAGCATTTCGCGACGCCCGACCGGCGACTGCGTCATGATGCGGATCCCTGCCGCAACCACACTGCCAAACATCACCAGTGTCGCACCGCCCAGCACTGGTGCAGGAATTTGCTGAAGGATTTCACCGATGAACGGGAACAACCCGAGCACTAATAACACGCCGCCGATATACATGCCGACATAACGACTGGCGACGCCGGTCATCTGGATCACGCCGTTATTCTGTGCAAACGTCGTGTTAGGAAATGACGAGAAGGCCGCCGCGATAAGACAGCTGATGCCGTCGGCCAGAATGCCGCCTTTGAGACGCTTACGGAAGCTTTCCCCTTCAATCGGCTGCTGTGACAGCATGCAGTTAGCCGTCAGATCGCCTACCGCTTCGAGAATGCTGATAAACGATACCAGCGCGATGGGTACGAAAATAATCCAGTCAAACTTGAAACCAAAACGGAACAGTTGCGGCAATGCAAACCAGTCGCCCTGCAAAGGTTTCACCGTCAGATGGCCGGTCAGCGCAGCGGCGATACAGCCGACAACAATGCCCAAGACGATTGATGACAGGCGCAGCCAGCGCACCTCGATACGGTTACAGGCGACGATCACCAGCAGCGTCAGCGCACCCAGCCCGAGATTCGCTGGTGCGCCAAAATTCACCGCGCCATGCCCTCCTGCCCAGTCGGTAATGCTGACTTTAATCAGGCTGATACCGATAAGCGCAATGACGGTGCCGCTCACCAGCGGCGTAAACACGCGGCGCATCTGACCGATGAACCGGCTGACCAGCAGCGGGATAAATGCCGCCACAAAGTTCACCCCAAAAATCATCGCCATGATGTCTTCCGGCGAACCACTGCGGCTTTTTACCAGCATACCGCCCGACAGAATCACCCCGAGAAACGCAAAGCTGGTGCCCTGCAGACAAATCATCCCCGCGCCGACCGACAGAAAGCGGCGCGCCTGAATAAATGTCCCTATGCCGGACGCCAGCAAAGACATGCTGATGAGATAGGGCAAATACGCATTCAGCCCCAGCACTGAACCGATAATCAGCGGCGGCGTGATGATCCCCACCACGCTTGCCAGCACGTGCTGGATGGCGGTAAAAAATGCCGGTGCCGGTGCAATGCGTTCTTCCAGTCCATAAAGAAGTTCTTTGTCGTTGGATTCTGACATAACGGGTTTTCCGGATGATGAATGATAATCCGGTAATGCATAAATCAGGCCAGCCGGAGGAAAATTTCTGTTAAAGCATGACGAATGCCCTGTTTACAGGGTGTGGCGTACTGCGTCTGACACTGAAACTTTAAAATCAATGTTGCGCCATTTGGGTACTTTTGTTTCATGAAATGCGCGATTTTGGATTAATTGCACAATGATGGGGCGTAACAGGAAGAGTTTGGAAAGGAAGCCCCGACCTGAGATCAGGGCTTAATCGCTTATCAGGCGCGGCTCACCGGAAAGGCCAGCACGTCGCTCAGGCTGGAAGCGCCCAGCGCAATCATAATCAGGCGGTCAACGCCCAGCGCCACACCGGAACATTCCGGCATACCGTGCTCTAACGCATCCAGCAGATTGTTATCGACAGGATGCTGCGGCAGGCCGCGCGCCGCACGTTTGCGGTTATCCTGTTCGAAACGCTGACGCTGCTCACGGCTGTCCGTCAGTTCACGGAAACCATTCGCCAGCTCAATGCCTTTGTAATACACCTCGAAACGCTCCGCGACGCGGTGATCTTCCGTACTGATTTCCGCCAGAGAGGCCTGAGTCGCCGGGAAGTGATAAACGAAAGTTGGTTTGTCGCGCCCGATGTGCGGTTCAACACCCATCGTAAACAGCAACTGCAACAGCGTATCGCGATCTTCTTCAGTATCGGCGATGTTGGATAAATCCAGTTTTGCCGCTGCTTCACGCAGTTCCGCTTTATCGGCGGATAGCGGATCAACATTCAGATGGCGGGTAAACGCCTGCTGATAAGACAGGGTTTCAGCGGTATCGCAATCGAGAACCTGCTGGAGTAAATCATCCACTTCATTCATCAGGCGGTACATGTCATAACGCGGACGGTACCATTCGAGCATGGTGAATTCGGGATTGTGGTGACGTCCGGCTTCTTCGTTACGGAAACTGCGCCCCATCTGATAAATCGGCCCGCTGCCCGCAGCCAGCAAGCGTTTCATGTGGTATTCCGGGCTGGTCATCAGATACAGCGTCATGCCGTCAGCCGCACCCGGCCCGACAAAACGAGTCTCGAACGGCACCAGATGAATGTCGGTCACCGTAGCCTGGCTCATCGCCGGCGTTTCAACTTCCAGCACGCCGCGATCGGCAAAGAAACGTCGAATCTCAGCGAGGATAGCCGCACGCTTCAACAAATTGGCGACAGGAGCACTGGGTTGCCAGCTTGCTGTTTCGCTCATGGTGATTTACTCCGAATTCAGAAAAGTCATGCAGTCTACCTGCATCCCCGCAGGCAAACAAATATCTCATTTTGCGTTGCGTAAAGCACAGAAAGCCTAAATGCGCGTTCACATCAAATTACCACTTCTACCCCTTTGGTATCATAATTCCCTTACAAACAATAAGAATACCAGCCACCGGGACAGCGCCTGTGTGTCATCGGGGTTCACTAACTCTTCGATTATGAAGAGCTTTTCGCGGGTGTTTCAAACCCGATCTCATTGATGATAGTGGAGGAATGCAGTGCAAACCTTTAACGCCGACATTGCAATTATAGGTGCAGGTGGGGCGGGTTTACGCGCAGCGATAGCCGCAGCGGAAGCCAATCCCAACCTGAATATCGCGTTGATTTCGAAAGTGTACCCTATGCGCAGCCACACCGTGGCGGCCGAAGGCGGTTCTGCCGCTGTGACGCAAGATCACGACAGCTTCGATTTTCACTTCCAGGATACCGTTTCCGGAGGCGACTGGCTGTGTGAGCAGGACGTGGTGGATCACTTCGTTCATCAATGCCCGACTGAAATGGCCCAGCTGGAACTGTGGGGGTGCCCGTGGAGCCGTAAGGATGATGGTTCAGTCAATGTCCGCCGCTTCGGCGGAATGAAGATCGAACGTACGTGGTTTGCGGCGGATAAAACCGGCTTCCACATGCTGCACACCCTGTTCCAGACCTCGCTGAAATACCCGCAAATCAAACGCTTCGACGAACATTTTGTCCTCGATATTCTGGTCGATGAAGGCCAGGTACGCGGCGTCGTCGCCATCAATATGATGGAAGGCACACGCGTACAAATCCGTGCCAACGCGGTGGTCATGGCCACCGGCGGCGCTGGCCGCGTTTACCGCTACAACACCAACGGCGGTATCGTCACCGGCGACGGCATGGGTATGGCATTCCGCCATGGCATTCCGCTGCGTGACATGGAATTCGTGCAATATCACCCGACTGGCCTGCCGGGTTCCGGCATTCTGATGACGGAAGGCTGTCGTGGTGAAGGCGGTATTCTGGTCAATAAAGACGGTTACCGTTATCTGCAAGATTACGGCATGGGACCGGAAACGCCGCTCGGCGAGCCGAAAAACAAATACATGGAACTGGGGCCGCGCGACAAAGTGTCTCAGGCGTTCTGGCATGAATGGCGCGCCGGACGCACCATCGAAACGCCGCGTGGCGACGTGGTGTATCTGGATTTACGTCACCTCGGCGAGAAAAAACTGCGCGAACGTCTGCCATTTATCTGCGAGCTGGCTAAAGCCTACGTCGGCGTCGATCCAATTACCGATCCGATCCCGGTTCGCCCTACCGCGCACTACACCATGGGCGGCATTGAAACGGATGCGCAGTGTGAAACCCGTATCAAAGGCCTGTTTGCGGTCGGCGAATGTTCTTCCGTCGGTCTGCACGGCGCCAACCGACTCGGTTCCAACTCACTGGCAGAGCTGGTGGTGTTCGGGCGTATGGCCGGTGAAAAAGCGGCAGAGCGTGCCGTGGAAGCCAAAGATACCGGGAACAGCGCCGCACTCGACGCGCAGGTGCGTGATATCGAAGACCGTCTTGCCGCACTGATGGCGCAGGAAGGCGATGAAAGCTGGGCAGCCATCCGGGACGAAATGGGTCTGGCGATGGAAGAAGGCTGCGGGATTTACCGCACCACTGAGCTGATGCAAAAAACCGTCGATAAGCTGGCCGAACTGAAAGAACGCTTCAAACGAGTGAAAATTCAGGACACCTCCAGCGTCTTTAATACTGATCTGCTGTACACCATCGAGCTGGGCCATGGCCTGGAAGTGGCTGAATGTATGGCGCACTCCGCCCTGCACCGTCGCGAATCACGCGGCGCGCATCAGCGTCTTGATGAAGGTTGTACCGAACGCGATGACGTGAATTTCCTCAAGCATACCCTGGCATTTTATCAGCCGGATTCCGCCCCGCGTCTGGAATACGGCGACGTGAAAATTACCACGCTGCCTCCGGCAAAACGTGTGTACGGCGGGGAATCTGAGACTCACGATAAAAAAGATAAGGAGCAATCACGTGGCTAAAATGCGCAGCCTGAAGGTTGAAATCATGCGCTATAACCCGGAAACGGACAGCGCGCCGCATCCGGTGGTGTATGACGTGCCTTTCGATGAAACAACGTCTCTGCTCGATGCTCTGGGCTACATCAAGGACCATCTGGCCGCTGACCTTTCCTACCGCTGGTCATGTCGTATGGCGATTTGCGGCTCGTGCGGCATGATGGTGAACCGTGTGCCAAAGCTGGCGTGCAAAACGTTCCTGCGGGAATACCCGGACGGTATGCAGGTCGAGGCACTCGGTAACTTCCCGGTAGAACGTGATCTGGTGGTCGATATGACCCACTTTATCGAAAGCCTGGAAGCCATCAAACCTTATATCATCGGCAACACCCGCACGGTCGGGGAAGGCCCAGGTAAACAAACCCCGGCGCAAATGGAGAAATATCACCAGTTCTCCGGCTGCATCAACTGTGGTTTATGTTACGCCGCCTGCCCGCAATTCGGTCTGAATCCGGAGTTCATTGGGCCGGCCGCTATCACGCTGGCGCACCGCTATAACCTCGATAACCGTGACCACGGCAAAGCACAACGTATGCCGCAGTTAAACGGTCAGAACGGTGTCTGGAGCTGTACGTTTGTCGGTTATTGCTCCGAAGTCTGTCCGAAGCACGTCGACCCTGCCGCCGCCATTCAGCAAGGCAAAGTCGAAAGCTCAAAAGACTTCATGATAGCGAGGCTCAGACCGCAATGAGGGAAGAAAATATGACGACTCAAAGTACGGGCAGCAAACGCAAACCCTACGTACGTGAGATGAAAGCCAGCTGGTGGAAAATCTTACCTTTCTACCGTTTTTATATGCTGCGCGAAGGCACGGCGGTTCCGGCTGTATGGTTTAGCCTTTTGCTGCTGGCAGGGGTTTTCTCGTTGCGTAACGGGCCGGAAAGCTGGGCGGGTTTTGTGCATTTTCTGCAAAATCCGGTGGTCATGCTGATTAATCTGATCGCCCTGCTTGCCGCTTTGTTGCATACCAAAACCTGGTTTGAACTGGCACCGAAAGCCTCGATCGTGGTGGTGAAAGGTAAAAAAATGGGGCCGGAGCCGGTGATTACTGGTTTCTGGGGCGTGACCATTGTCGTGACGCTGGTTGTTCTCGTCATCGCACTGTTTCTTTAAGGAGGCGACATGAAAAATACTCTTCCTAAACGTTCAGACGAGCCGGTGTTCTGGGGATTGTTTGGTGCAGGCGGTATGTGGAGCGCAATTTTCGCGCCAGTGATGATTCTGCTGGTGTGCTTCCTGCTGCCGCTGGGTTTCTTCCCCGGCGACGCCCTGAGTTATCCGCGCGTGCTGGCGTTCGCGCAGAGCTGGATCGGACGCCTGTTCCTGCTGCTGATGATCGTGCTGCCGCTTTGGTGCGGACTGCACCGGATCCATCACGCTATGCATGACCTGAAGATCCACGTTCCGGCCGGAAAATGGGTATTCTACGGTCTGGCAACGATCTTAAGTATTGTTACTCTTATCGTACTGATCCGTCTGTGATCCCTTAAGATCTGACTTTCCAGCGGCCGGCTCTCTGGCCGCTGTTTTCGTTTTCTTCCCCACTTGTTTTTCCTTTTCCTTTTTGTTACCTACACTTAGAGAACAACCTAAGGAAGGAGACTCTATGCGTATCTGGTCAAAACTCGGCGTCATCGTCACAGCTCTCATGTCTGTGGCCTGTAGCGTCACACCACCAAAAGACGTCAACGTCGTTAATAACTTCGAACTCAGCCGCTATCTTGGCACCTGGTATGAAGTCGCCAGACTGGATCATAGTTTTGAAAGCGGGCTGGAACGCGTCACGGCCAATTACAGCCTGCGCGACGACGGCGGTGTGAAAGTCATTAACCGCGGGTTTAATCCGCAGAAAAACAAATGGCAGGAAAGCGAGGGCAAAGGATACTTCACGGGTTCTGCGGATCGGGCGGCGCTTAAGGTGTCATTCTTTGGCCCGTTCTATGGCGGCTATAACGTCATTGAGTTGGATAAAGATTACCGCTATGCGCTGGTCTGCGGGCCGGATAAAAGCTATTTGTGGATCCTGTCGCGCACACCGACGCTGGATGACAGCGTGAAGCAGAAGCTTCTGCAAACCGCGCAGCGATACGGATTTGATACCAGCAAACTGGTATGGGTGAAACAGCCTTAATTTACCTCATTTCCGGACGCCATAAACAACACTGCCTGCATCAATGTGCAGGCAGACTTCAGCTTACTTCAGGTGATTCACCCGCTATTGCGCGCTTTTCTGGATTGCTTGCCCACCCGCAGACACATCTTCACCCACGCCACGCGTGGTATTGCAGGCAGTCAACGCAGAAGACAGAACAAGAACAGATAAGACAGCGAGGATACTTTTCTTCAACATATAAATTTCCTTCCTATAAGAGAATGTAAAGTACGACACTTTTAGTGTAGCTAACTTTCTGGATAGAGAAGGAAACAGGCAGGATTTTTAGGAAAGTTGGTAAAAATGAGGCTGAAGGGATCAGCCTGCTTTGGAAATCGCGCCACCCAGATGCTGGATGTCTTCACCGAAACCATGAACCGTGTTGCAGCCGGATAACGAAGCCAGCAACATCACTGAAACTACGATAAACATCATCTTCTTCAACATGGTAAACACAATCCAATTCAACAAGTTGGGGCTGGAAAGCTGCGACAGGCTTTCACCTGCGGCAGCTTTCATCCGACGTAATAAGCGTTGAGAACTTATTTAACGCGGGAAACGTATTCGCCAGAGCGGGTGTCACAACGGACGATTTCGCCGATCTGCACGAATAATGGCACTTTAACCACAGCGCCGGTGCTCAGGGTTGCTGGCTTGCCGCCGGTACCAGCGGTATCACCTTTCAGGCCCGGATCAGTATCAACGACTTCAGCTTCGATGAAGTTCGGTGGCTGAACCGCGATAGGACGACCATCCCACAGAGTGACGATACATTCTGCGTTGTCCTGGAGCCATTTAGAGGCTTCAGAAACGGTTTTCTCTTCAACCTGATGCTGTTCGAAAGTCTCAGGGTGCATGAAGTGGTAGAACTCACCATCGTTGTACAGGTAGTTCATGTTGGTATCTACAACGTCAGCGCCTTCGCATGAGTCAGTAGATTTGAAGGTTTTTTCTACACGGGAACCGGTCAGCAGACGACGCATTTTAACGCGTGCGAAAGCCTGGCCTTTGCCTGGTTTTACGAATTCACTGGATTCGATAGCGTAAGGCTCGCCCTCGAACATGATTTTAAGACCCGGACGGAAATCGTTGCTAGAATAAGTCGCCATGATGGCCCTCTAATTTTAAACTGGTATTAGCCAAAAAAATGGCAAACATTGTAACCCTAAACACGCCATTTAGAGAAGATTGGTTGTATCAACTCGGCGATGTTATCACTGACCCGGATGAACTGCTTACTCTTCTGGCACTTAACGACAATGCAGAACTGCAAAGTGGGCGTGAAGCCCGTCGTTTGTTCCCGCTTCGCGTACCCCGCGCCTTTGTGGCACGTATGCAGCCGGGCGATCCACAGGATCCTTTATTGCTTCAGGTATTGACCGCACGCGAGGAATTTATCGCCGCGCCAGGCTTTACCACCGACCCGCTTGATGAACAACGCAGCGTTGTTCCGGGTCTGTTGCACAAGTATAGCAATCGTGCCCTGTTACTGGTGAAAGGCGGATGTGCGGTGAATTGCCGCTACTGTTTCCGTCGTCATTTCCCGTATCAGGACAACCAGGGAAATAAGGCCAACTGGGTTCAGGCGCTGGATTATATCCGCACACGCCCCGAACTCGATGAAATTATTTTCTCCGGCGGTGATCCGCTGATGGCCAAGGATCACGAACTCGACTGGTTAATCGGTGAACTGGAACGCATCGCACACATTAAACGTCTGCGTATTCATACGCGTCTGCCGGTGGTGATCCCTGCACGTATCACGGATACCTTTTGCCAGCGCCTTGAAAAATCACGCCTTCAGGTGCTGATGGTGACGCATATCAATCACGCCAATGAAATTGATGATGCGCTGCGCGCCAGCATGGCGAAGCTGAAACACCACGGTGTGACGCTCCTTAACCAAAGTGTGCTGCTGCGTGGCGTGAATGATTCTGCTGATGTGCTGGCGACACTGAGCAATGCGCTGTTTGATGCCGGTATTCTGCCTTACTACATCCACGTGCTGGATAAAGTCCAGGGCGCGGCGCATTTCATGGTCAACGACGACGAAGCGCGCGTCATCATGAAAGGGCTGATGAGTAAGGTGTCTGGTTATATGGTACCGAAGCTGACCCGCGAGATTGGCGGCGAGCCGAGTAAAACCATTCTGGATCTGCGGCTGAAGCAGTCTTAACACGCATTTCTTACCCCAAATAAATCAAGTTGCGGGAAGGCGGCAAGTGATGGAGTCCCGATGAGCTTACTCAGGTAAGTGATTCGGGTGACTGAACGTAGCCAACGCACCGGCAGCTTGAGATATGAAGGGGAAACGCAAAAAGGGATGCCACTGGCATCCCTTTATTCTATCTGGCATTCACGCAATTAAACGGCGTACAGCCCGACTATGAGCACTTATAAACCTGGCCGACCATTTTGCTGTCAACCGGTGCAAAGCTGGACAGGAAGTTTTGGGACGGGCTGTTTGCACCATAAATAGTGTTGCCGCCCATTGCTGCCGCTTTATTACGCAGGTCATTGGCTGCACCACGCATGGAGCTACCGTCACCGCCGGTACCGGAGAACCAGTTGCTTTGGGCACCGGTGACTTCGCCAAGCAGCTGACAATTTGCGCCTGGTTTGTCATCCGTGAATTTCACCTGCTGGCCCGCTGCATCCAGTTGATGAGTGGTACTGCACCCGGCAAGCAGCGCGATAGCTGACAGGCCCAGTAACATTTTAATCCGCATCACTTTCCCCATTTGTTTTTGTAATCACATAAAGCCTATCAGAAAACACCTGGCTCTCTTAGGCATCCATTGCCACGTATGCCCAAGGTTTGCGCTATCGGAATCAATCCGAAAATCACGCAAAAATGAGTCTACACGTTAATGGCCGACGACAATGAGAGTTATCTTACTGAACCCGATAAAAAATGGTCAAATAAAAAAACCCGGCCTTTTCAGACCGGGTTTCTTCAGTACGTTGTGTCAGTGAACAAGAATGTCCGCTGATTTCGCGTACCTGCGGATGAACGCAGGGGGATGATGATTACATCATGCCGCCCATACCGCCCATGCCACCCATACCGCCAGCGCCGCCCATATCGACTTTATCGTCTTTAGGCAGGTCGGTGATCATGCACTCAGTGGTGATCATCAGGCCAGCTACAGAAGACGCGTACTGCAGAGCAGAACGGGTTACTTTAGTTGGATCCAGGATACCCATTGCGATCATGTCGCCGTATTCTTCGGTGTAAGCGTTGTAGCCGAAGCTGCCTTCGCCCGCTTTCACTTTGTTGGCGATAACAGAAGCTTCTTCACCTGCGTTCACAACGATCTGACGCAGTGGAGATTCCATTGCGCGCAGAGCAACGCGGATACCCACGTTCTGGTCGTCGTTGTCGCCGGTCAGGTTAGCCAGAGTATGAGCAACGCGGATCAGCGCAACACCACCACCAGCAACTACGCCTTCTTCTACCGCAGCACGGGTTGCGTGCAGGGCATCTTCAACGCGAGCTTTTTTCTCTTTCATTTCAACTTCAGTCGCTGCGCCAACTTTCAGAACAGCTACGCCGCCTGCCAGTTTAGCCACACGCTCTTGCAGTTTTTCGCGGTCGTAATCAGAAGTCGCTTCTTCGATCTGCTGACGGATCTGAGAAACACGGCCCTGAATTGTTGCTTCTTCGCCAACGCCATCGATGATGATGGTGGTGTCTTTGTTGATAACAACACGTTTCGCCTGACCCATATCTTCCAGAGTCGCTTTTTCCAGTTCCAGACCGATCTCTTCAGAGATAACGGTACCGCCGGTCAGAGTTGCGATGTCCTGCAGCATAGCTTTACGACGGTCGCCGAAGCCCGGTGCTTTAACCGCAGCCACTTTCACGATGCCACGCATGGTGTTCACTACCAGAGTCGCCAGGGCTTCGCCTTCAACGTCTTCAGCAATGATCAGCAGTGGTTTACCGGCTTTAGCAACGGCTTCCAGTACTGGCAGCATTTCGCGGATGTTAGAAATTTTCTTGTCAGCCAGCAGGATGAACGGGCTTTCAAGTTCAACAGAACCGGTTTCTGGTTTGTTGATGAAGTATGGAGACAGGTAACCGCGGTCGAATTGCATACCTTCAACAACGTCCAGCTCGTCTTGCAGGCCGGTACCTTCTTCAACAGTGATGACGCCTTCTTTGCCTACTTTTTCCATCGCTTCAGCGATCAGTTTGCCGACAGTTTCGTCGGAGTTAGCAGAGATGGTACCAACCTGTGCGATAGCTTTAGAGTCAGCGCAAGGGACAGATAATTTTTTCAGTTCTTCAACCGCATGAACGACAGCTTTGTCGATACCGCGTTTCAGATCCATCGGGTTCATACCGGCGGCAACAGCTTTCAGGCCTTCAGTGATGATGGCTTGTGCCAAAACGGTTGCGGTAGTCGTACCGTCACCCGCTGCATCGTTCGCTTTGGACGCGACTTCTTTCACCATCTGTGCGCCCATGTTTTCGAACTTGTCTTCCAGTTCGATTTCACGTGCAACGGACACGCCGTCTTTAGTAATGGTTGGTGCGCCGAAAGATTTGTCCAAAACCACGTTGCGGCCTTTAGGGCCCAGGGTCACTTTTACTGCATCAGCAAGGATGTTTACGCCACGCAGCATTTTCACACGGGCGTCGTTACCGAATTTTACTTCTTTAGCTGCCATTGTTAATTTCCCTTAAATTCGTTCTGTTCAGAAAAAAGTGGATCGGGGGACGATCAGGCTTCTACGATTGCCAGAATGTCGCTCTCAGACATGATCAACACTTCTTCATTGTCGATCTTCTCAGCTTTAACGCCGTAACCGTCGTTGAAAATGACGATGTCGCCAACTTTCACGTCCAGCGCTTTAACTTCACCGTTTTCCAGAATGCGACCATGGCCGACAGCCAGGATTTCGCCACGGGTAGATTTACCAGCAGCTGAGCCAGTCAGAACGATGCCGCCAGCGGATTTAGATTCTACTTCTTTACGCTTGACGATAACGCGGTCATGCAATGGACGAATTTTCATTGATAACTCTCCTGTGAGCGGGTCCATATCTATTTTTAGGGTTGAATGCCTGGCAAAACCTGCCTGGCCTCGTGGTTTGTTTAATGGGGGCGATACCCTGCCCTTCAAGGGGAAGAACAGAAAAATTTTCGCTTTTTCTTTCGCTGCTCTGACCGCTAAAAATCGGCTTTCGCAGCGCTTCCCAACAATCTTTTAACAATCAAGGCCACAGAGATTAGCGATCGCGGTGCTCTGTGTCGTCATCTTTTTTTGGTGAAACCAGACGTTCCTGCGTTTCATCCGTGCGCTGAAACTCGCCGTCAAAGGTATTTCCTGTCGGCGCGTTGCTCCCCCAGTTGCCGCCAGAGCGGACAATGTTCAGGTGCGGCATCAGTTTTAAGGTCAGGCGTTTCTGTATTGGCGGTAACAACAGCAGTAAGCCGAGGAAATCGGTAAAGAAGCCCGGTACCAGCAACAGGAAACCGGCAATCACCAGCGAAACGCTTTTCACCATTTCAGCTGCCGGGCTTTCCCCGACCGCCAGCTTTTGCTGCAACTGCATAAAGGTTTTCATGCCCTGATTCTTCACCAGAGAAACACCCACGCAGGAAGTAAACACCACCAGCAATAATGTTGTGGCAACACCGACCACCGCAGCCACCTTGATAAATAAGGTGATTTCGATGTAGGCCAGCAGAAATAACAGTAATAACGGTAACCAGCGCACCGCATTCTCCTTGTAATTAGGCTCCGAAAACTCTGTCGTAAAAAACGGTCACAGAGGCAATCGAAACCAGGAATAAGTGCCTGCTCAGGATCTTTGCTTTCAAAGAAATGCAGGCTGACTACACTGAGATGGTGCTACATCACAGTGATTTCAAGCGTCAGACCTGATTTAATTGAGCCGCTGAATGAATTGTGAGAATTCTCACAGATACCAAAAACATGCACAGTAATAGGGCAGGATAGTGATCTTAGTACGTGCAATTCGCCTGAAGCAGCATATGATCGCCTTCGTTGCCAAAACAAAGGTTGATCGTTTTATATTTAACACGGCAATAACATAATTTTAAACATCGCATAACACTTTCAGTACCGAAGAGAAGGTTCTCATGTCAAACACCATTCGTATCGAGGAAGACCTGCTGGGCACGCGCGAAGTACCGGCAGAAGCTTATTACGGCATTCACACCCTGCGGGCGATTGAAAACTTCTATATCAGCAACACCAAGATCAGCGATGTCCCTGAGTTTGTTCGTGGCATGGTGATGGTGAAAAAGGCGGCGGCTCTGGCCAATAAAGAGCTGCGCACCATCCCACGTCATATTGCGGACATCATTATTCAGGCGTGCGATGAAGTGCTTGATAAAGGCAAATGCATGGACCAGTTCCCTATCGACGTCTATCAGGGCGGTGCGGGAACCTCGGTAAATATGAACACGAATGAAGTGCTGGCGAATATCGGTCTGGAACTGATGGGACACCAGAAAGGCGATTATCAGTTCCTGAACCCAAACGATCATCTGAACAAATGCCAGTCCACCAATGATGCCTATCCGACCGGTTTTCGTATCGCCGTGTACACCTCTTTGCTGAAACTGGTTGATGCGATTTCTCAGCTGGGCGACGGTTTCGAGCGTAAAGCGGTAGAGTTCGAAAACATCATCAAAATGGGACGCACGCAGTTGCAGGATGCGGTTCCGATGACCCTCGGTCAGGAATTCCACGCATTCAACGTGCTGCTCAAAGAAGAAACCCGCAACCTGATGCGCACCGGCGAATTACTGCTGGAAGTGAACCTCGGCGCGACGGCGATCGGTACACGTCTGAACACACCGGAAGGTTATCAGCAGCTGGCAGTAGAGAAACTGGCTGAAGTCAGCAATCTGGCTTGCGTACCTGCAGAAGACCTGATCGAAGCGACGTCTGACTGCGGCGCCTACGTGATGGTTCACAGTTCACTGAAACGTCTGGCGGTTAAACTTTCCAAAATCTGTAACGACCTGCGCCTGCTCTCTTCCGGCCCGCGCGCTGGCCTGAACGAAATCAATCTGCCAGAATTGCAGGCCGGTTCTTCTATCATGCCAGCCAAAGTTAACCCGGTTATTCCGGAAGTGGTGAACCAGGTGTGCTTCAAAGTCATCGGTAACGACGTATGCGTCACCATGGCCGCCGAAGCAGGTCAGTTACAGCTGAACGTGATGGAACCGGTGATTGGTCAGGCGATGTTTGAGTCAGTGCATATCCTGACGAACGCCTGCTACAATCTGCTGGAAAAATGCATCAACGGCATTACGGCCAACAAAGAAGTGTGCGAGTTCTACGTCTTCAACTCTATCGGTATCGTCACCTATCTCAACCCGTTCATCGGCCACCATAATGGCGATATCGTCGGGAAGATCTGTGCGGAAACCGGCAAGAGTGTCAGAGAAGTGGTGCTTGAGCGCGGATTGCTGACTGAAGCCGAGCTGGACGACATTTTCTCTATCGAGAACCTGAAGCATCCGGCCTACAAAGCGAAACGCTATACTGATGAAAATGAACAGTAAAAGATTAAATTACTGACCTTTTAAAGGCTCGTTGTTCTGCGGAATAACGGGCCTTTTTACTTTTTGCGACACAACAATTACATAACAATTAATTATCAATTCCTTATTAATTATCAATCCCTTAAGGAGTAGCAGGATTATGGACGGACAACCATGCTAATCATCGAACTTATTATTGTACTGACTGCGATTTTCCTCGGCGCGCGCCTCGGCGGTATCGGCATCGGATTCGCCGGGGGACTGGGTGTGCTGGTGCTGGCGCTGATTGGCGTCAAACCGGGTACCATCCCTTTTGATGTTATCTCCATCATCATGGCGGTGATCGCGGCTATCTCAACCATGCAGGTGGCGGGCGGAATGGATTATCTGGTGCAGCAAACTGAAAAGCTGCTGCGCCGTAACCCTAAGCACATTACGATCCTCGCGCCCATCGTCACTTATTTCCTGACGATTATGGCCGGCACCGGCAACATCTCGCTTTCCGCCCTGCCCGTGATTTCAGAAGTGGCGAAAGAACAGGGGATCAAACCCTGTCGTCCGCTTTCGACTGCCGTCGTTTCCGCGCAGATAGCGATTACCGCATCCCCCATTTCTGCCGCCGTTGTTTATATGGCCTCAACCATGGAAGGCCACGGCGTCAGTTATCTGCATCTGCTGATGGTGATGATCCCGGCAACGCTGGCCGCTGTTATCCTGATGTCGCTGATTGTCAGCTGGTGCTTTGACTCCAAACTTTCCAACGATCCGGTTTACCTGAAACGTTATGAAGAAGGGCTGATTGAGCTGCGTGGCGATAAGGTTTTGGAAATCAAACCTGGCGCAAAACTCTCCGTATTGTTGTTCCTGCTCGGCGTTTTTGGTGTGGTTGGATACGCGGTGATCAACAGCCCAAGTCTGGGCTGGGTCGCACAACCGGTAATTACCACTAACAGCGCCATTCTGATTATCATGCTCAGCGTCGCAACGTTGATTACTCTGCTGTGCCGTATCGATACGGATTCAATTCTGTCCTCCAGCACCTTTAAATCCGGTATGAGCGCCTGTATTTGTATTCTCGGTGTAGCCTGGCTGGGCGACACTTTTGTCCAGGCCAATCTCGGCTGGATCAAAGAAACGGCAGGCACCCTGATTCAGGCACATCCGTGGCTGCTGGCCGTGATTTTCTTCTTCAGCTCTGCGCTGTTGTATTCACAGGCTGCCACCACCAAAGCCCTGCTGCCGATGGCGCTGGCGCTGAGCGTATCGCCACTGACCGCAGTGGGTTCTTTTGCTGCCGTTTCCGGTTTATTCATTCTGCCAACATACCCGACGCTGGTTGCAGCCGTGCAGATGGATGACACCGGCACCACACGCATCGGACGCTTCGTCTTCAACCATCCGTTCTTTATCCCGGGCACCATCGGCGTGTTCCTGTCGGTACTTTTCGGATTTGGCTTCGGCAGTATTATTCTCTGACAGTTTTTCCGGGGGCTCAGGCCCCCGTTGTTTCTGCATTCTTCCCGCATCAGGCCACGTTCAGCACCTGCAGGGCTTTCTGCTCACCGATTGTGCGGGGTATACTCGTATTTCATTAACGCGCTGCGGCATGAAGCCGTCCGCTTCTTCTGTCGATTCACTCAGTGGCTGTATATCTGCCGCGACAAAGAGAACTTTACTCCGCATGGATCACCGCATTCTTCGAATTTTCTTCCTGCTTTGCAGCCTGTGTCTTTTGCCCTTTCAGGCGAATGCCACTTTGTTTGGCAAACCCGCTGCGGCGCAGTTTGTGCCTGTCGATCAGGCTTTCAGTTTTGATTTTCACCAGCAGGGACATGATCTCAAACTTAGCTGGCAAATCCGCGACGGCTATTATCTGTACCGCAGTAAAATTGAGCTTGAACCGAAGAATGCGCAGCTCGCCGCCTTCCTTTTGCCGAAGGGGCGCGAACATCACGACGAATTTTTTGGTGACAGCGAAGTTTATGAAAACGCGCTAAATATTGTGGTTCCGATACGTGAGGCAAGCGCCGAGGCGACGGTTCGTGTCACTTATCAGGGATGTGCTGCCGCAGGGTTCTGTTACCCGCCGGAAACCCGTGAGATTCCGCTGAGTGCTGTAACACAACCGGAACTCGCCAGCACGCCTGCAACGGATAACGCGCCGGTTATCGCGACGCCTGAAACACAATCCACGCCCCTGCCGTTTTCTCCGCTATGGGCTTTGCTGATCGGCATCGGGATTGCCTTTACGCCTTGCGTGCTGCCAATGTATCCGCTGATTTCAGGCATCATTCTCGGACGCCAGCGCCCTCACAGTATGAAGCGTATCTTCCTGCTGGCACTGGTTTACGTGCAGGGCATGGCGCTGACATACACGCTGCTCGGCATGATAGTGGCTGCCGCTGGCTTGCAGTTCCAGGCGGCGCTGCAAAGTCCGTGGGTACTGATTGTGCTTTCGGTGATGTTCATTGGACTGGCGCTGTCGATGTTTGGCACGTTCAGCCTGCAACTTCCTTCTTCAGTCCAGACCCGTCTGGCTTTGTGGAGTAATGAACAAAAAGGCGGCTCGCTGCCCGGCGTCTTTATTATGGGTGCACTGGCGGGACTGATCTGCTCCCCCTGCACTACCGCGCCGCTAAGCGCGATTTTGTTGTATATCGCCCAGAGCGGGGATCTGCTGGCGGGGGCTGGCACGCTGTATCTGTATGCGTTGGGGATGGGCATTCCGTTGATTATCGCCACGATGTTTGGCAACAAACTGCTGCCACGCAGCGGGCCGTGGATGCAGTACGTCAAGGAAGGTTTTGGCTTTGTGATACTGGCTCTGCCGGTTTTCCTGCTGGAACGCGTGATTGGCGATACCTGGGGACTGCGTTTGTGGAGTCTGCTCGGCGTGGCCTTCTTCGGCTGGGCGCTGGTACTGAGCCTGAAAAGCCAGCGAGGCGTGGTTCGGGTGCTGCAGATGGTCTTCCTTGCGGCGGCACTGATTGTCTGTCGCCCCTTGCAGGACTGGGCATTTACGCCAGCCGGTGAAACAACTGCGCCGCAGCACGCGCTGAATTTCCAGAAAATCCATAATGTGGGGGAACTGGATGCCGCCCTTCAGGGGGCTCAGGGCAAACGCGTCATGCTGGATTTGTACGCCGACTGGTGTGTGGCATGTAAAGAGTTCGAAAAATATACCTTCTCAGCGCCAGAAGTGCAGAATGAACTGACGAATACCTTGTTGCTGCAGGCTGATGTCACCCAAAACTCCGCGGAGCAGAAAGCGTTATTAGAGCGTTTGAAGGTTCTGGGCCTGCCGACGATTTTATTCTTCGGACCTGATGGACATGAGTTGCCACAGTCGAGGGTGACAGGGTTTATGAATGCCGCAGAGTTCAGCGCGCATTTGCAGAAAACCCGCCCTTAAACGACACTACCTTTTGAAGTACGCGAATTGTGAGGAGGCAAACGTGCTACGTGAACAAGTTCTCGATAAAACCCTTAATCTTTTGGAACAACGTGGCCTTGCAACATTGTCACTGGAAACTGTCGCCGAACTGGTGGATGTTCCGCTCAATGAATTACGCCGTTTCTGGCCGGATGCCGAAGCTCTGCTGTATGACAGCCTGCGTTATCATGGTGAACAAATTGATATCTGGCGACGTCAGCTGATGCTTGATGAATCCCTTTCTGCGCCGCAAAAATTACTGGCCCGGTACAAAGTGCTGGATGAGCAGGTGCGCCAGCAACGCTATCCCGGTTGCCTGTTTATCGCCGCCTGTACGTTTTTCCCTGACAGCGATATGCCGATCCATCAGTTAGCTCAGCAACAGAAACTGGCATCCTATGACTACACTCTGGCGCTTTTGCAGGAAATGGGGTCGGATGATGCAGAAATGGTCGCTCAGCAGATGGAACTGATCCTAGAAGGGTGTCTGAGTAAATTGCTGGTTAAGCGCCAGCTGAACGACGTGGAAGTCGCCCGCCGTCTGGCAGAGGATGTGCTGAACGTCGCCCGTTGCCGCGAACATGGCGCGCTTTCCTGACTTCTCTGGTCTTCAGACCCGCGAATTCGCTTTTTTTGAATGAAAAGGCAGCAAACGAACGCATTTTATGTGTTTTAGATGACAAAGCCGTTGACGGCACAGGCCCAATACGGTTTAATGCG